>NZ_BQXN01000015.1:54589-54713 GCF_045862745.1 Furfurilactobacillus entadae
CAAACTTTCGGGGTTTTCTTATGACTAAAATTTCTATTGAAACTAAAATCATTGCTGTTGAAGCGTATCTAACAGGAACGGATTCAAAACTTGCTGTTCGAAACAGATATCACACTGCCGGACA
>NZ_BQXN01000016.1:0-52660 GCF_045862745.1 Furfurilactobacillus entadae
GCCCCTTATAAATTCCGCGCTCTTTGGCCAGTTTGATTCCTTGGGCCTGACGTTCTCTAATTCTCAGTCGTTCTGATTCGGCTTGGAACTTGAAAACAGACTGAATCACGTCAGTTAACATGTTGCGTAGCCCACGATCAGGAATCGACGAAAAATCTGGCAAATCCAGTGACTGAAAACTAGCACCGGCATCTTTAATTTTTTGAATTAGCATAGTAATATCGTCCGCATTACGACTTAGTCGATCTAATGACATGACAAAGACAATATCATCGTCACGAATATAATGAAGCATTTTTTGAAGTTCCGGACGTTCGATATCTTTCCCGGACTGTTTGTCGGAAAAGATTTTTTCCACGCCAGCGTTTTTCAGTGCTGCGATTTGACGATCCAAATTTTGTTCGGTGGTACTAACTCGTGCATAACCAATTTTACTCATTTTCTGCCTTTTTAAATATTGATAACGACAACCCTAAACGACATTTTTTATTATATCGCAAATTCCGTCAGATGTGAATTTTCACGGAGAAACTTAACCGTCGTTTAGGGATTACCCTAAAAGACACAAAAAATACAGTTGAAGTGTGTCATTGTATCAAAAATCCTTCACCCATTGTTCAAACAGTTTAGATGATTTATTTTAAATACATTATCGATGTGGAGTTCACTTTCAGTTAGAGTCAGATCTTCTATGCTTTATACTTTTTACTTTAACTAAGCCACCCTTGACAAAGGTGCATTTTGGAGCGAAGTGCCTTTCAGGTGAATAATTTGAGGGCAATTTTGAAAACGGCAATTACTGCTGATAAAAGTAAGTAGCTCATCTTTGATTAGATAGATAAAACGCATTGAACTTAATTGAAGTAAATTACGGGCAAAGGATCTATGGAATAAAAATAAAGCAGAAATTTCCTGATTATAATTAGGAAATTTCTGCTTTATTTTTATTAAAGGGGCTAGATTTATTGATTGCATAGTTTGTTTTGAGCGAAATTTAGTTGCTTTCGGCATAAAAGCATCATTTCTTGTTTAAGTGCTCCTGTTAAGAAGTTGTATGACATTTTATGAAGATTGATGGTTATATTTTTTCATAAATAAAATGTAAACATCTTCGAAATAATATTCTTGATCAGTCAAGTTTATTGATTTTATAGAATCTAGAAAAGACTTGATATTGTTCAAGTTCTGGGTAGTGGGATGAGATTCGTAATCAGCTAGTTTTGAAAAAAATTGAAGAATTAGTTTCTCTGATGCCTGATTTCTGGTAAGGTGTACAGTTTTTAACAATTCAACATAACTTGAAATGGGTCTATTTTCTTTCAAATTTAGCATGCACAAATTTTCAATCAAATGAAAGAGCTGTGAAATTTGATAAGGGAAGTTTTCGTAAGAACAAAGAGAATTCAATATATTTTTTAGCAAGATATTTATGATTTCTCTAGAAAGGATTACCAGGGAATTACTAAACAGTAATATGTCATACATAGAAAATCCATTCTGCAGTAAAAGATAATGTGCTATCTCTGTGGCTTGCTTCGAGGATCTACTTGGCAACTGAACTTTTTGTTCTAAAGCGGTTGCCAGTATATAAATATGTCGGTATCTAATGTAGTGAGTTTCTAAAAAATTATCGGCGGCCCTCGAGGCAATTTGTTTGAGTGAATGAATATCTTGATTATCAAACGCTGTTTCTATTTTTTCGAATAAAGTGATGAATAACGGAGATTCTCCTTGTCGTATTAATTCAAATTCGTAGGTGCTAATGTTTAAATTTATTAATAATTGATGAAAATGAGATTCACTGATATCTCGCTCGTTACGTATAACTCTGTAATATTCTGATCTTGAAATCACATTTTTTGTAATTTCATTAACCGTGTAACCACGTAAAGTTCTAATTTTTTCTAAGGTGTCTCCGATACTAAGCAGAAATTTTTACCCCGCGCTTTTGAATTTTTCTACGATTAATCATAATAATATTTTTTAAATAGCTCTCGTGATCGTTCAATCTTTTTACGATATTTACTAGTGTATGGCTCTTTGTACAGCAAGCTAATTATTTCGTTAGGTTGAAATCCTATATAAAGTAAATATATGCTTTTCCACTCATTTTTATGATCAGCCTTAAATACGGATAAGGCGTCCAAGAAATGATATAAATCTAACGATTCTGGAATGGATGAAAGTTCATTAGACGAATCGCTGGAAACCACCAAACCTTTTTGAAAGGTTTGTTGATCTTTATCAATTCTATTTCCAGAAACTTTTACCGACTGCCATATATTTAATTCGGCCAAGCGTAGACGGTGTGTATATATGTGAATGAATTGATAGGTGGGATATTGACTGAATGCGATACTTGCTTCCCAAAGTGCCAAGCAAAACTGGCTTTCAAAATCGCTTTGGTGGAGGAGTACTCCAGTAGCATAGGCGTTGTTTTGACATTTTTTGGATTTTGATTTTATCTTTGGATAAAATGTTTTCCATACTAAAGGGAATGCTTCCGTCTTAGTCGCAGAAGGATCGTTTAATAAACTTTTTTCTACCGTTGTATACATATGCTAACCCCCATAAATATAGATTGTGCTTTAAAAAATTTAGCACCACTGGTATTTTATAACGTTAATTAAACTGTGAGCATAAGTGTCACCTTTAGGCGAAACTTTCGATATTTGGTCACAAATGACATTTCTGCCTTACAAGTACTACGTAAAATCGCATTATAAAGCATTGCAAAATATATGAAATAGCACAAAGAGGGTATGGGTTTTGAACATTATTGAAAACGTATTGAAAATAGAAATGGTTAATTTGATTGTCATTTATATAGGTATGGCGATAATTCGTCTGATATGCGATTTGATCACAAATAAAATAAACATAAAAAAAAATCTAGCTCAATTCCTCAAGCTAGAAGTCTGTAATATTTGCCTCATTATTAGCTGCGTGTTAATCGACCACGCTTTGCTACTAAAATCGCAAAATTTTTTCGAAATGGATTTAGCTGCTATTGTTTCGACATTGCTAATTTTAGATGAATTCATGTCAATTATTTCCGACACAAACGAGACAGCTACAAGCCATTGGCTACTGTCTGTAGCAGAACAATTACATGAATTAATGATAGGTGCGGTAAAAAAGAAATAATTATTTCAGATAATTTCTAGTATGAAATAGCTTTTAATCCAGTAGCTCAATGGCAGAGCGTTCAACTTATAATTGAAAGGTTAACAGTTCGAATCTGTTCTGGATTATATGAATTTATGATTGTGGTCCTTGTTAGGATTAGGAGGGAAAAATGTTTAGAAATCTAAATCAATACTATGTTAGCTCAGTTTATCAGAAGATCATTCAATTGGTGCAAGTTAATGTTGTAGGAATAGTGGTTGATAGACAAGTAACAATCGAGCTGATTACATTTCTGCTAGATGATCAAAAAGAAAAAATACTACCGCGACTAATACATGTAGAAATACCATATGACAATCAAAATGGGTATATCTGCCTGGAAAGCATTGACCACGAAGTCCCCATGCAGATCAACGCAAAAGAATCGACATTTATGCCTGAAATAGCTGAAATGATTGACGAAAACATTGACATAATCAAATCCGAAATTTTGGATCTTCTGGATTCTGGCTAAAATAAGATACCATTTGTGCTATGTGATTCGGAGAATGAATAATTAATGGATTGTTAGGCTATAGGAAGAAGGAGATTTCATATGATGAATGGGATTGATATTGCTAGTTACCAAGCTGGCATTAATATACAGCAAGTTAAACCTGATTTTGTCATTATTAAAGCAACGGAAGGAACTAATTACGTAAATCCAGCCTGTAATGATCAATATGATTCAGCGGTAAAAGCGGGTGCAAAAATTGGCCTTTATCATTTTGCAACATTAAATACGTCGCCAGAAGAACAGGCTCATTTTTTTGTTGCGAACGTGAAAAACTATCTGTTGGAGGGGCATGCTTTAGCAGCACTTGATTGGGAGGCAGACGCGATAACGTTAGGGCCAGAATGGGCCAAACGTTATTTAGATACTGTGTACGAACTGATTTCGGCGACGCCGATCATTTATATGAGTAAATCAGTAACCAATGCGTTTGATTGGTCAGCTGTCGCCCAACATTATGCGCTTTGGGGAGCACAGTATGCAGACATGAATGATGTAACCGAATTTCAGAAAGATCCGTGGACTGATAATTTACCTTGGGGGGCATGGGTGACACCAACAATATTTCAATATTCAAGTAGTGGAAGACTTCCTGGATGGAATGGCTATTTGGATTTAAACAAGGCATATATAACTCAACAAGACTGGGATAAATTTACCACTAAAAACAGTTAATTAATCTGGTGTAGAAAGAGAGTGTTCTACGTAAGCGTAATGCCAAAAGGAGAATTCGATGAAACTTAATGGATGGGATTGGGTATCAACTTTTTCATTAGATAAAATTAATCAGAAACTATCTGGGACGTTTAATACAACGCATGTTTTTTCCATTCAAAACAGTATAAGTAGTATGTCGTTGACTTTTGATGGGGTCCAGATGAGTGGTGACGGTTCACAAAAGTACACGCAGTTACAGTTAACCGTTAAGGAAGGCGTATTAACAACTAAAAATACCAAAGTGGAGATACCACTCAATAATATTTCACCTATTGTAAAGGTCTCACTTAGCTTTTTTAATTTTAATGGGGCAATGAACTACGGTATCAATATTCAATCTAATGATGATGTTACTGTTGTCGATCCTGATAGTAGTAATACCATCACTAACAGTACTTATCTAGCGATTATAAAAGGGCTTCTTAAAGACTTATTCCTTCAGGAGAGGGAAACTCTTAAGACAATATTTTTATCAATAATGCTTCCTGGAAAGAATGGTATTTCAGCTTTCAGCCCCACGGACTACACATATGCAGCTATAACGCTAAGCAATGGTCAGCAGTTTATATCTGTGTTTGTAGCAACCCAAAATCAGGATATTAAAGGACTTTCCACCACTTTAGATACTAGCTTGTTAAGCGGCTCTGGCGAATATCTTTTTATAGATTGCAGAGAATCAGGATTTTATCCACTTGCACCGATCGGCATGGTTGGCTGTGCCACTGAGGAAAGTAATGAGAAACAGTTGGTTATGGATTTGTATATAGTCAATACTTCACATTTAGATTTTATCCGAACTATTAAATTTAATCGTGATGATTACCGACAGGATATATTTGAGCAAATGGCCAAACTTAGTGATGTACGCATGGGAACAACGTATTTACGCCATACTCAGCGAGGGGCAGAAGATGGCACTGTTTTTTTTAAATGGGCTTAATTTAATTGGCTGTTACTGAGATGATGTCTCATTTGTTTGAGAAAATTTTGGAGAAATATTTTTATGGAAGAAAATAGTACAAAAATGGATAAACTCTATACGATCGACTGGAATTATTTAGATGGTCGTCAAAAAATCATGAATTATCAACAAGAGTTTACACCAATGCATTTACAAGTTCTTTCGGGTGATGTGGCTAAATCTGCTACTTTGAGCGCAGATTTAAATACACTGGACATCTTACCCAGTACAGAAGGAAAACGCTTGGATATAGCATTAACAATGGAAAATTTGTATTTTCAAAGTCAATTTCAAAAAAGTAAGATAGAAAATAATCAATTGGTTGTGAACTTATCTGTACCAATCATTATCAATGCTGAAGGGATTGAATTAGATACAAATAAGCCAATTGTAGATTTAAAAACTGAAATTGATCCGAAGAACATGATTCTAAATAGTGAATTTCAATTGTTATTACATCAAGGCTTGTATGAAGAGCAACGACTAGCTCAAATTATCCAACAAATTAGTAATCGTGAACTAGCCATTAAAAAAGAGCCAAATAAATATGCCGGAACGATTAAGGAAAATGAAGATATATCCACTTTTGGTTGGGATATTGTATCTGGTGCTAGTTTTCAAAATGTTAACCGACAAATTAAACTGCAAAACACTTTTCCACAAGATATAGAAGCGATATATAAAGATGATTTGACAGGCACGGTAACCATTGATGGTCATTTTATGAATTGGGAACTGACTACTAGCGGTGATGGAAAAAACGTTACGTTCAAGTGCACATTCAAATCGGCGACCATTGTTAATTTTGAGACATCAAAGGGTACTGAAACTGCTCCATTGGACGAAAATAATTGGTTTGAAGTACAGGTACCATTGGCTACTTTCAATGATGAACACGGTCGTCAGGATGCTACAGGGAAAAATGATGGTCAATTTGAAACACTAAAAATTTCTAAACTGAATGAAAATGATGAATCAAACATCAAATTAATAGATACGGCGTATCCAGAAAAAATTGAAAACGTCATGACCTTTAAGGTCATGATGGATAGTCTCCTAAAGAAATATATTGAAGATCTATCTCATGATAAAAAAGCATTACAACATGTTTTTTCTTTCTTGCAACTTGGCGAAACAGCCAATGAAGGACGATGGCAATGGTTGAAAGCTAAATATGTCTCTTACGCGGTGGCAGCAACAGAATCAATTGATACAAGTGTCTTTGCCGTGATGTATCAAACCACTTCGGACACAATTCCAGATACACAACAGGTAGATGCTCGTTTACTGAAAAATGGTACGTATAATCAAACAATTTTAGCAATTTCAAAATTGGCTTACTTTAAGAATGTGATTTATGAAGCATTGCCTTATGCTGATATATTACCTCAAAGTGATGTAGATATTGATACAGACAATCTAGTGATAACTAACAAAAAGAAATTTGATTATGCCTTTTTGAAAGATAACAATACCAAGATATCGGTTGATGAAGGTCAATTTAAATTAGGCTTTTTTAATAATGATTTTCAGCTGAATGTGGCAGGCAAAGAGCCCTTTACCGAAGCAAATAAAAAAGGTATTTTGCATCACAGCATACTCGAAAAGACGACATTGGCATTTAAAGATGGAGGAATATATTTAAAAGATGAAGGATCAGAATTTTCAACTACTGTTGAAAGTGAAAACATTGATAGTGATTGGTTCTCATGGGAAAGTTTTGCCATTGGGATAGCCAGCTCACTGGCTATAGGCGGTATCTGTTATGGAGCTGTTAAATATGGGTCGAAAATAGCAAAGATTTTGAAATTTGACAAAATTGGCAGATGGTTTACTTCAAGAGTATTGCGCCGTGGAAATCGCTATACTACGCCCGCTGGAAATAGTACACGTTTAAATCTCGCGTCAACCGAAATAGAATTGGTACTGGAGAACGAGAGGCGGCGGCTAAGCAATTCTCAGTTTTCACTTTCAGATCGAATTGATGGATACGAAAGCGAAGCCCGCAACTCACGAAAAACGAGCGATGATCTTGCGAACGATCCTGAGCAAGAGCGTAGTCGGGCAGTAAATGATTTTGCAGATCGTTATGCTAGTGATACTGCGTTGATAAAAACTGGTATGTTAAGTCGTTGCGCACCATTTGAAAAGGATACTGTTAAACAGGCACTTGCATTTGTATATAACAAAGCCATAAACGATTTAGTTGGTGATACTACTATACAGGAAGAAAATGCACAACCAGTTGGAATTGACGATTTCTGGAAAGCAATTACTGATACGATTCAATGGCCAGATCAGTCAGAGATCAAAATAACTGATGCCTACTGTAACGGTATTATCACATTACAAGGTGAAATCAAAGGGTAGGTGAAAAACATGAAAGACAATAAAATGTATACCTGGGAAAATAGATCTTTACCTATTAAAAATGGGTTGAAAATTGTGTCGAGTAAAGATGGCGAAATAGAGGTTACCCTTGAAAAGGTGAAGCTATTGGATACCAGTACGCATGCTTTTTTACATCTCTATTTGACTATTAGACAAGGTTACTTTCAAACAGGACTTCATCGATATGATTTAAAGAAGAAAAGCTTCAAAATGACAATTCCAATACAAGTTAACCAGGCCAATGATGTTGAGTTAAAAGCTCACTCTAGCATCGATTGTTATGGGCTGAGTATTGTGAACCTTTCATTAAAAGACCAAGTTGACTTTAGCAATGCAATGAAAAAAGCCTTTCTTGATAATCCTCAGCCAGTGAAAGATATTTTGCAAAATTCGTTTCCAGACGAAGTTCGGATTTTCACTGATAATAGCACACCCAAAAACTTTTTGGAAAAAGAAATTCAAAAAACGAATGGGCAAAAACAGATTATCCGTGCAAATGAAGATCTTAGTCTGATGGGGTGGGATATGGTAACCAGTACGTCGTTTGCCACGATGAATGAACGAATTGTTCGCGATCAAAATTTTCCTAAACATATTGAGTACGAAGCGAGCGATATGTTTACGGCCACTAAACTAAACTTAAATTTTTCAAAATGGCAATTGACGACTGATGGGGGCGGAAAGAATGTCTCACTTAGAGCCGATATAGCTGATGGAAGTTTCGAAATACATGCGAATCAAGACGCAACTTACAAAGTTAATACTGAGCAGCCGGGATTTGTGAGTTTGCAAATCAATCTTGAAGCCTTTGAAGCTACTACACCAGAAGATCCCACGGGAAATAATGATGGAACTGGGTATAAATTAGAATTTGATCCAGAGGAAACGGAAGAACGAGATCCGATAACCATTCTACGTAACGAAATTAACTTCGTTGATGCGCCTGAAGCGATTATGCAGTACGTTGATTTTTCACTAAAAAATGGCTTGAATGAAAATAAAGATAAAGTTATTCAAATTTTTTCGTTCTATCAACTAAATGAAACAAGCAAAAATCCTGGTTTTGAATTCTTAAAACCCAAGGTTGCCTTATATGGCACTAGTGTGGTCTCGGATGATCTAAACAAATCTGCATTTGGCATCCAAGCGATGACGGAATCGACTGAACATCCAGGTAGTCAAAATATTGATTTGAGGTTAGTGAGCGCCAGTGAGCAACGCAATGCGGTAGCCTTAAGTAAACTACTTTATATGCATCATACCTTTGACAAGGTAAAACGGTATTCTGGATTTGCCATGCCAGAGGACTTTTCAATGAATGATGAGGAATATCAAATATATAACAATAAAAAGATTCAAATTATGACGTATTCTACAAGTGACGATCCTGAACAGCGAGAGTCAGATAATCCCTGGGAAGGATGTCCCGGATTTGTTGATAAGAATAACTGGAGCTTGCAACTGGTGAATAATCGACTTAACTTTAAAATTACTGATTTAACGTTTGAAGTCGACGGGCATATTTTGCATGTGAACTACGAGAGTTTATCTGATATTAAATTAAAGAGTGGTGTTGATCAGTTGGGAAAATCCTATAAAAATGTTATTGAAGTGAAGTCAGTTAAGGATCCAGTAATGACTATAGAAGTTACAAAGGAAGAGTGGCTGGAGAATGAACAATGGCTTTTAGATTTGCTGGCTGGTATTGGTCTTGGACTATTAGGTGGCATTCTTGGTGGAGCTCTTGGAAAGGTATTCAAAAAATATATTAAAGGAATCCTAAAGGAATCGACCTCCAGCAATCGATTAGTATTGCATTTCAAAGATTTGTTTGAAGTTGCAGGTAAAGAAATAGCTGATCATTCAGATGAATTAACTTCGGGATTGGCTAAACAACGAAGAAACATAACTCAATACCTTAAAAGTCTACCGCAAGAGGCGTCACAAAGTTTTGTTAATAATGTTATCAAATCTCCTTCTACACTACCGTTAGCCTTGTGGAAACAGCTTGCTACGAATTCAGCGTCAATAATTCTTGGAAGCATTGGCGGTGCTGTGGGAGAGACCGTCGGTCAGCACATGTCTGATTTTATTGATAATCAATTTAATGACAAATTTTCTTTGACCCCACCGCTAGACCCAATGCCAGAAGAAATTGTAAATACGTTAATTTGGCCTGAGCAATCAGAATTTTCATTACAGACTGCTAAATTACTTGGCAGTGTTTATTTGATGGGCGGAGATTTTAACAGTTAATGATGAGGGAATATGTGCATCATGATATTTCGGCAAACGTAGTATTCGATTTTTTATGGAATAAAGAAAGCAACAGCTTTGCTTAGAAAAGAGGTGTGCTGTTCAAGACGAGAACTTTTTCTGACTTTGAAAATGTCATGTGTTTTCGTCGAACAATGTTTATGACAGTTACAACATATAATTGGGACACAGTATCTGCAGTTCGCGTGACCAGTATGAACGAACAGTTACTTAAAAATGTAGACAAAATTCCTCAAGCTTTTTCCATTGTTAATGAGGAAGAAATGATTCATGCTGAAGGACGTTTTGCTCAGTGGCAAATAAATTGTGGCGGTGATGGGCATCTAATTGGGCTAAGCACTAAAGTTAAAGATTTAAAAATAAGCCATGCTCTTTTTGGCAGGGTAACTGGAGAAGCCAATTGGTCTTTATTTGTGTCGTTACAATATGTGGGAGGTAAGGTTAAAGCAAATATACAAGTGATGAACTTGGTTATTAAGGATGATAACACTGAGCCTAGTAATCCTGCTGTGATAAGCCGAGTTATTACAATGGGAAGTGATAACCAGTATGAGTTTCCTGAGGGGATTTCTGAAGATGAACAGGAGGAATATCAGGAATTCTTTGCTTCAATGTTAGAGATTCTCCTATCAGATTGGTTAACCACAAATATTAAACAATTTCAATATGTTTTCAATCAGGTTAATTTAAATTTATTAATCAATTCGGACGACACATGGGGCTGGTTGAAGCCCACATATATTGATTATGCGTACACAGAAAATACTAAAGATTTTAATCAGAGTATTTTTTCTGTACTATGTATGGTCAACAATCACGAGGTCGTCAATCAACCAGTTGCGGCGGACGAACAAGTTATCCCTAAAGATCAAGAATTTGGATTTTTAATTAACGAAGAAAGATACATTGAAGATTTACTTATTCCAGGGATATTAGATCGTTTTCCGGGCGCAAAAAGAAAAGAAATTACAGTTGATCGTTACTTGGAGGGAAATAAATATCGTTACGAAACAACGTTAAATCCTGAGAAACCATTAGCATTAGAGAAGGTTGACGTCGAAGGAAAGACGTATTATCCAAAGATGGAAAAAGTAAAGTTTAGCCTAGAAAACACGCAGCTAGTAGTGGAAATGGAAACTTCAACATGGTTACTAAGTGGTGATGCGACAGGACATACAACAATAGTGCAACCATACCACATGGAACTTAACAAATCCTCAGACAGGCAAACGATTAAATATACCAAGGACGAAGATGGTGCATCAGAAAGTAGTTATGTTACTGGTGCTCCTGAAGAGACCATTCCTTCTTGGTTAAAAATTTTTATAGAGGTAGTTGGCATAATTTTGTCCCTGATATTGCCGGCAATAGGAGCATTAATAGCCATGATTGTTGTGGGAATATTAGTTGGACTTATTGATTTTTTAAATGAGTGGAATGCAATAAATTCGTCAGAAGCACCAGATATAGAAGGTTTAGTGGATAACGTGTTAACTGAGATAAAATGGGCTAATCAAACGATCAAACTAAATGTTGCAGAATTTTTTGGTGCTATTCGTTTAGGAGGTAATTTAGCTTGATAAATAAAGGTAACACTGGTTCCTTGCCCAACAATAGTAAATCGGGAACATATCATGTTGACGACATTAAACGACAACTGGAGACGAACGGAGTGATTTCACAGGTTTGTTGTCAGTTACAACTTACTCAACTAACCTTATCGGTAGATAATAAGGTGAAAGGGAATTTGTACAACAGCGTAGTCGACCAATTAAGCGTTCTGATCATGATGAAAATTGACAAGAAAAAAAATTTACTAAAGGAGAGTAGTGTGATTAATAATAATTTAAATGAACACGTGATGACAAATAACCAGCGAGCGTTAACGAATTACTACTTAAAAACGCAACTTATTCCTTTGCTATTCGCGTTAGAGAAAGATTGAGGATAAATGATGGATTACTACATTTGGAATGCTGACCATGTTCATCGAGCATCACATCACCTTTATATTGAACGTGCATTTAGAATGAATGTGACCTCAAGTTGTTCGGTTAGTTATCATGTTAAAACAATACAATTAAGCAAGGAAACACAAAATAAGCAGTTAGTTTTTCAACTTGAATTAACGAATATATCAGGAAGTCTAAATAAAACATTGATTCGTTCAAATCCATTAGTAGCAAAAGTATTATGGAAATGTCGGTTCATAAACGAGCAACCTCAGATTGACTTTGATCAAATACCAATCGTTAACGTGAAAAATGATAACTGTGATCCATTAATGATCGAATTTTTGAACATTAGTTTATTACGGTGGATCAAACAGAATTCAGATGTGTTTCAAAAATGCATTTCCAATGTTAATCAAGTAATAATTAATGGTCAAAGGTCCCCGCTTAAAGAAGTAAGCCGGTTATCTGATGAACAGTATAGTTTGCAGGGATGGGATATGGTATATGCGACAACTTTTTCGCAAATCAATCGTGAAATCATTAACGAGGGACTGTATCCAACACAAATTAATACCATCATCGAAAATAACTTGTATAAGGCTAGTTTAATAGGTGGTTATAGCAATTGGAAAGTGATTTCAGGATCAGATGGTAGAAATATTCAGTTTAAATTAAGCTTTACTCGCAATACAAAATTCTGGCTGAGCGCAAATCAAGAAAAAGAATTTTTTTTAAATGAAGATGATTTTGTGATTATTCAGATGACGCTGGACAGTCTGTCAGATACGGATCAAGTTGAAGATAGTACTGGTAACAATGATGGTGAACATCAAAAGATTGCGTTAAATATAAAATCGCCTGATGATGTTATCATCATTAAAACGCAATTGCCTGCGGAAATTGAATCATCAATTACGTTACAAGCTGCATTCAAAACCTTGTTAAACGCTT
Organism: Furfurilactobacillus entadae; assembly: GCF_045862745.1. NCBI lineage: Bacteria > Bacillati > Bacillota > Bacilli > Lactobacillales > Lactobacillaceae > Furfurilactobacillus > Furfurilactobacillus entadae. The sequence goes on from NZ_BQXN01000016.1 coordinate 12,935, forward strand.
GGATTAGAGAAAATTATAGTTGTTTTCGAGCAATTTTTACACGTTATCAATTAAAAGAAACGGCAAAGGAGCCTAATTTTAACTGGATTAAGCCTACTTTTGTTAAATATGCAGTTGCAACACATGTCGATACTAATGGTGATGATGATGTTTTTGGGGTGCTAAGCATGGTAGAAAATGATGAACAACCAAATACACAGATTGTTGACCCACGCATTTTTCAAGGTACCGATTTCAATGTGGCTGTTCTTCTCACGTACAAGAAGTACTTATGGCATTTTTTGTATAAATCTTTAGATGTAATCCATATTGCTCAGTTAGACGATTTCGCTATAGATGAAGACAATTTGACAATTAGAAATAAAAGTAAATTACAGTTATGTACGTACAAGAGCACCTCTGAAGAAGACCAGGATTGGCAAGGAGAACCAGGCTATATTGAACCAGGATGTTTCGAGCTAGCATTGCGGAATAACGTGCTACAGTTAAAGATTACTAATCTAAAGTTCTCACATGATGGCGTAAATGGCTATATCACATATGAAGAAATTTCTAAATTAGTCTTAAAGAGTGGTATAGATGATACAGGAAAAGCGTATAACAATGTGCTAGTACCGGAAACAATTTCAGATTCTTATACAATGCAAACTGAAATTGAAGCCTGGAAGCAACGTGAGGAAGCAGTAATTAAATTCATGACTGGCATAATTATATCATTGAACGCCGCTATAATGGGATATGCGTTTGGTTCAGCATTGGGATCACTGATTAAAAAAACCATCAGTAAAGCAGGTTCCTTCATGAAATTTAGTAGTACTTCTTTAAAAAAAATCGAGCATTTAATTGGAGTAGAAGAAGCTGCACTAGCAAAAAAGGAAATAAGTGAATCATTGGAAAGGCAGTTAGCCGCAATTCCGACTCCAGGTCTGACAGCTGGAAGTATTTCGCTATTGAAACAAACCCCTTTTTTAATCAAATCTGTGTTCAATCGATTTAGTCTAGGTGAAGTAATGGGTACTTCGTTAGCAATGTCAGGCCAGAATATTGCAACAAATATTTCTAATGCGAAGTTGGCTTTGGAGCAGAATGAATTTTCAGCGTTGCCTTCGGTTAATCCTTTGAGCGCAAATATTGTGCAAGCAATTCAATGGCCAACAAACAAAGAAATTGTAATTAAAGATATGGAATTTAAGAGTGCGTACGTAATTCGAGGAGAGCGCGCATAAGACGATATTTAGTAAGAGGAGGAATAACTGTGCTTACAAATGCTTTAATACGTCCCCTGTTGATGCAATATAAATGTGTAAACATCTTTACAGAGGATGGAAATTACGTACTTGATTCAGATGGTCAATTAGAATCAATTTGGTCCCCGGCAGATAGAAAGGATAATCCCGGAGCCAAATGGCTGGTAGGATGCGATGAAGATGATGGATTATATCGATTAATAAGTAATTCTAACGGTAGTTTTTTGCAAAAGATGGAGAATGAAAATTGGGTAGGTACAATGCCCAATTCAATAAAAGATATGGTTGCTGATTGGAGCAATAGTTTATATCAATGGGATTTTAAATTCATAACTACCGCTGAAGGTATGGCAGAGGTGAAGATAAAATTAGTATCTAAAACGGAGGAAGCATGGATAAATGGTGTGAAAAATGGAGGAAGTCTTAATATGGTTGAATTAATTAATGATGGAGAGAAAGCAGCATCGGTTAAAGTTATGGACGTAGGCATGTCTAGTGACTGACGCCTCAGTTTATAAACCAGAAAGTATTCGATAATTACTCCTGATTAACGTTAGGCAAGCCTGATTTTTACGTGAATGCAGCAAAATTTTAAAGAAATTATGTTCCAATGCACTACTCAATTTCGCCATTAAGAGTATATAGCTAAAGAATCGTACTGGATCAATGACTTAGGAAAGAGGTGAGTGGCTCAGGGAGAAATGGATATTTTTTGCACCGTTTTTCTTCTTTGAACAACTATTATGCATGATTTAGACTTATTTAATATTCCATTTAATGAACCATTATTTTCAATTGCAAATCCGACAATATCTGATATCAATAATGCCCATCATTTTAATACTCGAACTACCATAGTACATCCAGATCCTCAAAATGTGAATGATTTAACGACCAGTACTGTTTTACTTGATGTTTACGAAATTTGTGAGGGGATTTATGTATCGGTAAGCAAACAGAATGTGGGACCAGCGCCGCAGGCTGATCAAACACAAATTGATACTGATTATTGGGATAGTAACAGGCTCAATGGTACTTTTCAACAACAGTCGAGGGCTGAACAAGAGAGAGATTATTTAGTAGGAATACAAAAAATATTTAAGTACTACGAAAATAAATTGACGTCTTCGCCATCGTTACAGACACTCTTTCGACGACTTAAATTTGAACCTTTCATCGGGAGTGTTGATCCGGCGTCATCTCGTTTTGGGCGGATCAATAATCTGAATAATTCTCTTGAAGTATATATTCCAGGGGGAATTCAGCCAGTCGGTTATAAAAGAGCAAGTGTAATTATCATGCCACCAAACTCAATGGAGAGTCTTACTATGGCTTACGAAGCAACTGCTCGTGTAACAAAACCGGGATTAGGATCATACGGAATCGTACAGATAGATCCATTCATCTCTAGTGATGTTGTTAATTATCCTGGTCAGACACCTGCCAAATTTGCTGAAAATCCTGCTTTAGCATTATTGCATGAATTAATTCATGTTATGCATGATTTACGTGGCTTGAGCACGCCTATAGATGAAGGACTAGCACTAAATCCGCCTGTTCCTCCTGCATCACCTCAGTGGTCAAAAAGGGTGAATCGGGTCACTGCAGATGAGCCTAATTTGAAAAAAATGGAAGTACCATTTGAAGAACTTTTAACCTTTAATCGCGATACTGTATCCAGTAATTTAGCTAAAGGTAGGAAACAAGCGAATCAGTATGTTACTAAATTATTCACTGGAGAGCCAGCAAGGCGTGGAAGAGCAGAGTTTAAAGGTGCTTTAGAGCAAATTGAGACAGAACTATCAAAGTATTATCAGGTGCCACTAAGCCCAGCATTTGTTGATGTGATCAATACTACGTATGGAATTAGCTATAATTGGACGAAACGAAGGTTTAATGTTGGGCCAGGGGCTATAAGAAGTTACGTAAAAGACGCTTTTGATGTAACTGAAAAAATGTTGGCAACCGAACTTAATATCAGTACGAGACAATATTATGCAATAGCATCAGACTACGCAAATGCAGCGGTCTTTTTTGTGGATCTCCTAGACGATACTATATTTAATGTTAACGTTGGGTTAGTTAGTCAAGATACACGTCTCTATACGCCGTTACCTGTTGTGAATAGACAGGTTACAGGTCGAACTTATCGGCGGAGAGGATTTTTGAGACGTATTTTATGCAATGATATGACATATCATGGTGTGGTTGAAGACACCGAATTTTCAGAAATAGAGTCAACGACTCTTAATGAAGATTCAGAAGTTGATACTGATAGAGACAGAGTCGAAAGTCTTGTAGCAGAAGATGTTCCCAATGATCTAGAAATAAATCATGTGCCTACTGCTTCTTTGGGAAATGATATTTTTGAATTATCTTCTGATTTTGATAGGCCTGATTATATTCTTGATGATCATAATGTAATTGGAGGTGAGTTCACTCTGGATGAGCCCATTGGTGCAATGATCAATGGAATTATGTTGTCACCAGATGAGGAAGAACGACCAATTTTTAATCGTGATCTCATGGGAGCCCTCGATTCAGAAAGTGAAGTATATGCACCGAAGATTAAAGCAATGGATAAAGTGATTGCTGGGGTTAATGCTGGTTTGGGATATTTGGGCTGGGCGGCATGGTCCGCTATCGTTATTTCAGACATTGTAGACAGCATTCGTGTAAAAAAGATTAATTACACAAAATTTGCTCAAGATTTTATGATGCTTATTCCTTTCTATTGTGCCTATACTAATGCGTCCGAGGGTGAATATGAAAAGGCAACAGCAAATGCAGAAATAGACGCATTTTCTTTATTCGCTAGTGATGGGTCAGCAGGAGCAAATATCCAATTGTTCGTTGCGTCATTAGCCATTAATACCATGTATCCAATTTTGCAAAAAGAAGAAGCCTATACTACGACTATGAATAATTTCATAGATAAATATAAAAATGATATTAATGATTATTTGTTTAACGTGTATGGTCAGTGGGACATGAATGTTGCAGATAGATTGCTTAATGAAAGCTATATTGCAGCCAACGGACTATCTAATGTGCTTTTAACCATTAAACGTGTTATGACCTACGATCAAAAACATAATGGTTATAGCGAAGATGATCAACGTAAAATCGCTGCAGCAAATGAAAAGATATTTGCATCGTTTCCTAAAATAATAGCTACTTTTCAACATAATAGTATGGTAGCTAATATGTATAATGCGGGTCAGATGTTCACCCACATTATGTGGCCTAAAATTCAAGAAACCATCGAAACGTATAGTGAAGAATCTGAAAAATATTTTTCCGATTTTCTTGAGAAAGGTTACAAGGATGGAATTATTGGGACACCTGCTTATCAAAGATACAAAGCTAAAATTGCTGATACATTTAATGGTTCTGCATCACTTAATAAAGTTCTGGATTTATTTAATAAAAGAGTAGCAGAAGTAACTCAAAGCGCCGATCAGTATGGGGCACAACTAGATACCATAACAAGCCATTTTGGTAATCTTGTACATCTTGACGTCGCTGCGCTATCGTCTTTGAAAGATTTATATGGCAAATTTGATGCGATAGCTGATGGTAATCTGGCAGTGTCAGAAATTGGACGCGAAGATCGTGTAATCAGAATAAAAGGCGATCAAACTGGCGAAAAAGCGGCGTTGATTTTAGCCGCAAAACCGGACTTTTCAACAAGCTCCAATTTTTCAAAAAAGCGAGATTATACTGTTGGTTTCTGGGTTCGCATGCCACGTCAAGGCACGAACACAACAAATGATAAAAAGTTTTTGGAATGTGAATTGGGAGCGGAAAGTGGACAAGTTAAAGAACTAGGATTAAGTACGGGTACTAGTGGGTTCCGCTTGGATGTTTTAAATAACGTTTTTGAAAGCGGATCGATGCGTGCTAACAACATGGCATATAATCAGTGGACCCATATAATGGTGTCACATGAAAGTACCAAAGTTAAACTTTATTTAAACGGATCAAATGTGGGCACGAATACGAAAATAGAACGGCAAAACGGGATTATTAAACAACCCATTTTAACATTTTTCACCTTAAATCAAGATTACCTAATTGACAATGTTAGTTTTTATGACTATGCTCTTACGGATAATCAAGTCGGAAGTGTTTATTATAATGAAATATCTAAAGTTCCCAAGGACTATTGGGGCGAAAGATTAGAATATAATAAAACATATTATTTAAAGTGCGCTTTTTTGCGAGATTCTTCATTTAAAGATGAAGTACCATTGCAATTGACTAGAACTGGTATGTTTACGGAGAACAACAGACGTTTTCCTTATCTATATAAAGGGATAAAAATCGAGCTAGAATATAAATATACAGATGATAAACGTTATGTCGAACCTGATGATGAATTTTTCATAAAATTTAGTGGCAGATCAACGTATTTTGCAATTAGAGATAATACTTTCTGGTGGCAAGCTGCACTACCATTATTGGCTGTTACGGATCAAAATCATATGCGATACGCTGAAACTTTTAAATTAAGTTTTTTGAAACGTGCTCCTGGCGCACCAGAAATTAATTATATGCATGCGTACTATAATCGAATAGTTGGAATTGGTGCTGACGAATGGAAAGCATATAGAGGAACAAATAAGCGTCTTTGGTTTTTGGGGGAAGTGCGACCCTATATCGATAGATATCTACCTACATTTAGTTTCACTTACGATCATCTTGTTAATTCAACTAAACCAGATAGATTAGCAAAAGTTATGTGGGGTTTTGTTCCCGAAGATCCAGGCTGGACAGAAAAATAGATTACTAATAACGAACTTAGTAATGTTTGCTTAGGAACCAAAATTTATGCGTTAACTATTTTTAATTAATGGCATTAAGCAAATTAATTAAATTACGAAAAGAGGTGAGTAGCGCAAGACGAAGAAACTCGGTACTTTAGTACCGAGTTTCTTCGTCTTGCGCCTCTTATGAAAAAAGAAAATATTAGATATTTTCGAGTGAAGTATGGTACAGATGACGCCGTTACAACATCAGCATATGAAGTGTGTCCGAATATTTGGGCAATTCCTTCACGATACACTGCTGAGCCTATTGAAGATGCTAATGAAATTGAAAATCCAGAACAATTTGGGATATATGATAAAGACTATTTAACGCACGCAGATGAGCAGTCGAGTTTTTTAACAAAGTTAGAAACAGCTCTTCAAGAAATTGCAAAGCGACCATCAGGTGGACAGTTTTTGGCAGCCATTTCGGGAGCGGTTCCATTACCGCAAGATGATAAGGCTTCGAATACAACTTTGCAATGTCTTGAGAACGGAAAACATACACATGATGTAGTAGCAAATATTGTTATTTGGGGTCCTGGTAACAATTTAAATGGCAACAAAGTGTATTCACGCTCGGTAACTGATGCAGCTAATGGTCTAGGATCAATGGTTGAGTTGCTTTGGAATCCCGATATAACCATGCAAAACGTAGGAACAGGTGAAAAAGAATCAGTAGCTGACAATTTGATTTGTCTGCTAACCAAAGCATTATTCAGATTATATGGATTAGGTTTAAATCAAATCTATTACCCTTTTTACGAATTAGACGTAAAAGGCCAATATCATCATGTATTAATTGAGGATTTGTTAGCTCAAGGAGGATCAGGAGCTAACATGGTTCGATTGCAGCCGTATTATTTTTTTCAGGATAAATTTTCAACAGTTAGAGATGCCTACTCTACAGGGAAAAGTCGGATAGATGCTATAACTGTTAATACGGAGTATACGGAACTGCTTCATCTGAAATACACGTTCGCGCTAAAAGATATTTTAAATATATGGACAAAGAATTTATATACTGATGTTTTTCCTCAAAGTGATAAATACGGCGACTTAATGATGTATTGTACAGGGCCGGACGCATTAATTGATTTAAGAACTAATGATGTACCTCAAATGGTAACCAAAATGCCGCTCAAGACGATTGTTTATAAACCTAACACGAACAAAAAGTATGATCTTTATGATGTGTGTGATGGAATGAAAGCGGAAAATTATTTTGATGATTTTGTTTTTTCGAAAGAAGAGAGCATATTAGATGTTGAAACGATGCCGCATGATGTACTTGATCAAATTCCTTCTAGCGAAATCTTGGAAATTAAACTGCCATTAATTTCGAATACGAGTGAAGTAGAAATAGTGCCACTTGTTTTAATAACACCAAAACCAATTATTACAGAAATTTCAGAGGTCGATAACCCAACGTTAGAATTAGTAATACCAGCAGTGCAATGCACCGGTAATTTAGCTGGCAGTAAAGCTACAACGGAGCTAAAAGAGGCTTTAGATGCTAATGACAAGATGTTTACATTTAGTTTTTCTTTGGCTCAAATGTTATCAAATTTAAGTAATGTTGATGATACTGTGGCGGGACAGTTACTCACTGTAATTGAAAATGAGTTACAAAGTGAAATAGATGTAAATGACGCTGATGCTTTTGAATATAATTGTCCTGAATGGATTAACGGGGTCTTGCAGACAGTTTATAACAAAAATATTCAGGCGTTAGTTATTGATGGCGAATTATCTGTCTTGTTTAGTTTAAATGATGAGGTGCAACTCTCTAAGACAGTACCAACCGATGTTATGAAATTAAAGCCATATTTATTCTATCAATGGTACGCTAAACGTTATTCAAGAGCACTGCGAGTTGAGGGTTTACTATATCAAATCCTAACACAACATGTGTCGACGATTGAACGATTGGTTAAGCAAGCGTATAGCGGGAATAAACTAGATAAATTCTTATTTAAATTGCACAGTATTGCAAGTCAAGCGGAACGGAAATTATCTTCATGGTCTGAGATCCTTATGTATAATGATTATATGGATCAAGTTGTTAATTCCATCAAGTCTCATGATGAAATCCCAATAGAGGAAGTTGTATATGATGTAGCAGCCTTTTTGTTGAACATCGACCAGTTTGATTATCGCAACCCGAATCTTTTAAATAATGATCGAATGTTAAAATTGGTTATTGATAATGCGGAAACTCCAACTATACTGACGCCATATCTTGGTGATGATGAAATGACGCCGATTGGAAAGATAGTGTTTGACGAAATCAGTTGCGACAATGGTAAAAGTTTTCGTTTTGACAAAAATACTGGATTTTCTGGAAATATTACTAGTTCAAAATTTCATAGCGATGTTAATATGGAACTGATTTTTCATAGTAACCCAACAATGGAGCTAGAAATTGATTGTGGCAATATCGAAATTATTTTATCAGAAGACAGAGTGCATTTAACGGTCGCAAGCGAAATCGATGATGAATATGAAATACCAACTTTGATGGGATGGCAATCGTTGGCGTATCATATATCTGATGAAATTGTTGAGATTTGGGATACGCATTATCAACGTTTGCTCATTAGTACACCTATAAACGGGGCTGATTTATCAGATGCAACTACCGGTAATATAGAATTAAAAGTAGAAAGCTTACAGGATGATTTGCTGATACAGTCTTTCAAGATAACTGAAAATAATATCTCGGAGCTTTTAGGATTTAATAATGATATTGTTTATACTCAGAAAAATGAACCGATTTTAGCTAATAAAGAATATAAGTTAAAAAATTTGGTATTAGGTGAAATGGGTAAACTATCAATAACGGGAGGGGAAAACCCACGTTATCAGACCTGGAAAGGATCTTTGGCAGATCTGAAGATTAAATTTGAGCTAGACGGGACCGATAAAATTAATATTGATGAGACTTATCTAGTAAATGTTTCTGGAATTTCTGGAGGCTATTTGGGCCTGGATTCTTTAAAAAAACCAATTTATACAGATAAAAAAGGAGCGACTTTATTTTCCTTAAAACCGGTACGTACAAATGATGGATCAAAGCAAGGTTATATCTTGTGTACTGAAAACAATGAGGTTTTATCACTAGATGCTTCGATTGACAAGTCCGGTGAATATCCCCTAATAGCGACTTATGGCGTACAGGGATCTACACAGGACAGAAAGTGGTTAAATGTATCAACAAATGATCTATCAGTAATATTTTATCTTAAATAGTTAATGTAAATTTGCGTATAAGTGAGGAAGGAGAGTGACTTCATGACTGATAATACAGCGTTAGCACGGTTTATTACTTCGCTAGGAAGCTTAAATGGATATGGGAGTACAGTTGCCCAAACTAAAAAAGCATTAGACCTTAATTCAACCGAACCTTTACGACAGAATGAGGACGATATTGCGATTTTTCAAGATGCCGTTAAGGGTATAAAAGCAGCAGAGCAGGTTGGCTTTACTGTTGATGGCATTATTGCGATTAATACAGAGTTTGATAGTCCTTCTGATGAAGAACCGCAATGGCCAGGGCATTTACGCAATGCAATGTACAATGAAGATGATCGAATTTCGGTTGTGACTGATCCGCATGGTCATGATGCCTACTTTCCACCAGAAATAGTTACGCGTGCTGATTTACAACGTGTGGTTGATCAATATGAGGTTTCTGCCCATACTGAAAGAGACGCATGGCAGGTATTTGCCACCTTAGCTAAGTTACAGCCTTTTCAAGATGGAAATAAAAGAACTGCGTTGATCGCTGCTAATGAGGCATATGGGACTTTAGCTACTGGCAATTATTTAGCGTTGCCCTTCAATGATTTAGATCGAGCTGAATTTACAATTCAATTAATGCGATTTTATGGAAGTTCTAAAGATGATGAAGCCCAATACCTCGATAATATGATGAGGTTATTACCATCTGATCGCGAGAAAGAATTAAATCGCCCGATTGAAGAAAACCGTGATTTAAAGGGTCAGGGTAGTAAAAAGAATCTTAAAACTCGCATAAAGCCACAGTTTAGAAATCCATCACGTGAACGATAAAATTTTTAAAAATAAGTAGCAGGTTACGCCCTTCAGGGGCCAGTGACCTGCTCTTTTTTTGTGGTCTTTTCACCAGTCCGCTCCAAGTCCTTACGCTAGTCCTATCAATAAATAAAGGACGTGATTGTAGTGAGTAAAGCACAACGCCGTTTGGCGGCCAAAGAGCGACACAGTACCAGTGCTAAATACGTTTCACCTGGGTTAGCAGGCGCAATTTTGTGTGTCGGCTTACCGGTAAATCTGATGGCGGGATTATTTATCCTAACGGTAGTGTTTGCGGCCGTTCAAGCCGGCAAGAACTATTTGATTATGGTGAGCAGTCATACGCCCATAACCTGGGCGTGGTTAGACACGTTTATCGGAGCGTTTAAGTGGCATGCGTTTGTTAACACGGCCGTGTTAAGTCAACACCCCGTATCCGGCTGGGTGGTCGAAGGCGCCATTTTGATCGGCACGTTGATCTTGATCACGCGCGTATGGTACCGGTATCGGGAACGCAATTATGGCGAGTACGGTGACGCCAGCTTTACGGAGCTAAGTGAACTTAAACGCCAGTACCCGAAGGTACCAGACCGGATCAAATCGTTTAATGGCTACGGCGGTGTGCCCGTCGCCCACGTCTTGAAACGAACCAACGTGGCGGGGATTTTGCTGGCCCATAAAATGGATCCGGAAATGTTGCCGAAACCAGTGGTCGGACTAGCAAAACTGTTTCCAGAAGCAGTCGCTCGCCACCAATATGCCGGCTATTACTACATTGATCAAGATACGGTGAATACGTTGATCATCGGGATGACCCGGTCCGGGAAAGGGGAAACGCTGGTGAATGTTTTAGTGGCCTTATTGGCCAATGCCCGCCAACAGGCCGCTATGGTGATCAATGATCCGAAAGGTGAGTTGTATCAAATGGCCTATACTCACTTGCGGACGCTAGGCTATAACGTGCAGGTTTTGAATTTGTTGGACATGAATTTTTCGATGTCATACAATCCGCTCCAAGTGGTGATTGATTTTGCGCAACGGGGGTATTACGACAAGGTCCAACAGTATGCCAATTCACTCGCTACGTCGGTTTATTCGAAACCAGGATCGGAAGCTAACGACAAGGATAAATTTTGGACCAATTCTTCAATCAATTTATTGACGGCATTGATTTTAGCGCTCGTTGATTATGCCCGCCGTAATGATGCTTGGGAAATGGTCACCCTCCGGAATTGTGTCAAGATGATGACGAATCTTGGTGGCCAACAAGTGCCAGTAGATTTCAATGGAGCACCAGTTGATGACCCAGAAGCAGCCACCAGCATTAAGAGTAAATTGAGTCTGTATTTTGAATCCTTTTTGAAAATGCCGCATGATCGGTTCCGTGACATGGCCTTAGATGCCTTTCAACAGTCGAACTTTGCTGGGGATACGACGTCGGGGTCCATTTATTCCGGAACCCTGGAGGGACTGAAACTCTATCAACAAGAAGATGTGGGCCAACTCACGTCCAAAAACTCGATTGATTTAACGAGCGTCGGCTTTTCCCGGCGGTTACGGTTACATTTTCAAACGGATCATAACGGCGCTAACCCATATCGCTTTCATGGCGCTAATGTCAATATCTACACAGTTGATGGGGAGTTAATTGAACAGCGCAATGCCATCGTGGACGTGGCCGACTACATTGATTATCCGATTGCAAATGAGTTGCCGGAGGACTTTCAGGTGGTCGTCGACTTCAGCAATCCGCATAATCCGGCCGCCATTCAACCTAGTGTGATTCGCCTGCAGGCGCACAAGCAATATCAACATAATGGCCACCTTGAAGTGGATCCATATGATCATCAACCAGTGTTAAAGCAGATTACGGCTCAAGTGCAAACGGAGCACCTGGTGAGCCAGATCGATGCACCCGAATTTACGTATTCCGACCGGCCCACCGCGATCTTCATGGTCACGCCGCCGCATAATCCAGCCTATAATCCGTTGGTGGCCTTCTTTGTGGATCAACTGTTTAATCTAAATTACGAAATGGCCATGCTGAATGGCCGCAAAGTCTTTCGGCGCATTCATTTTGTTTTAGACGAATTTGGTAATTTACCGGCGATTAACGCGATGGATACCAAAGTTTCGATTGGTTTGGGGTCGCAGATGCTGTTTGATATTGTGGTGCAAAACTTAGAACAGCTCAGTAATGTTTACGGTAAGGAAAAAGCGGCCACCATTCAAGGTAACTGTGGCAATATTATGTATATTTTGACGCAGTCGGAACAGACGGCGAAAAATATTTCGACACTCTTGGGTAAACGGACCGTTAACGTTAATCGCCTGGGGTCAACTGTTGGTAAGCTAGACCGCATGAATAACAATGTCAACGCTGTGGGGCAAGATTTATTGAGTATCGACGAGCTCTTGAATTTTAAAGCCGGTGAAATGCTCGTGTTACGAGCTGCAAAGCGCGCTGATGAAGCTCAGCGATTGATTGAATCACGTCCCATTTATGATGTAGGCCGTTATTCGATGCCATCACGCTGGATGTTTATGGCCACTGAGTTCGATGATTCAACTACGTTGGCTGACATTCCAATCCGGTCACCGCACCAGGGGTTGAACCTAGATGAAGTAACCATTGATTTTGAACAAGCTTATGGGGCGGTCCTCACGGCCCGTACTGGCACCGGTGAACTAGCGACACCAGCGATCGATATTGACGAAGATGCTGTGACGGACCGATTGTTTACAACCGCCCAGCTAGGGGGTAACGGTCAACCGGGGACAATCTCAGTCGCCGACATGATCGCGATTGATCAGGAACTAAGTCGCACGATTGCTTTCCAACAGGGACAGGTTGATGCGGCGCAACAAGATCTGTTAACGACAACCCGGCAAGAAGTGGAGGCGGTTCTAAAATCCACTGATGCCAGTGCATTTTGGCAGTTGCCAAGTCACAACTCACGTTCATGGTTGATCAGTTTGTTGGGCGAGGCGGCGTTTAACGGTTGGCTAGAGCACATTAACCATGTGGTCACCATTAAGTAAACGTGTTATACTGTCTATGCAATTAAATGGATATCATTTGTGACACAAAAGCCCAAGCAGCTACCGACTGCTTGGACTTTTTGAATAAGGGCAAGGAAACACGTTCTTTCAAGGACGTGTTGAATCGCCTTACCATGCATAGCATGGTAAAATACAGTTGTTAGTGAAAACCAAGCTAACCAATAAAATATTACTTAGGCCCGGAACGGGCCGTGGTCAATAGCTGTAACCGCTGCACGCAGTGCTAGTCACTACTGTGTAAGTTAGCAGTGTTCCCAGAAGCTCGGCCATTAATGACCGAGTAGTTCACGAGTAAACGTGTTAAACTACGTGTAAGGATTGGATCAAGGGCAACCTTGCCAAAAAGCTAGTTTGTGAACTTGGTGATCTAGTGAATCCGTGGTAAAATAAAATTACGAAATGTAGCAGGACTTGGTCCTCGCAAAAAGCCTTCCCGATGTGGCGTCGGAAAGGCTTTTGTTTTGCGCTTATTAGTTAAGCGTGCGGGCTATGGTCTCGGTTTAGTGCCGATGATGATTGGTTAGCCCCCAATCAAGAACTCGTAGAATGACTCCAACGAGAACGCCTGTTAAGACAGACAAAACGAAATGTAACATTACTTGGACCTCCTCTCATTGATTTACAATGAGCCGAGACCAGGTAATAGCGTATCACAAATGCTACAAGAGCACATTAACTATGTGGTAGCCGTCAGCTAGGAGTAGATTACAAATTTGTGAGTTTGTGTTATGTTGGTGGTGCGATGAAGTAAGAAGCATATTAGACCCCCCTCTAACAGCTGCAGACTGTTAGGGGGTTTTTGAATAAGGGCAAGGAAATACGTTCTTTCAAGGACGTGATGAAATAGAAGGATAACCAAGATGAAGATCAACGACATTTTGCAAGAACAGTTAAAAGACCCCCAATTTGCAGATCTTTATAATGCAAATAAAGAGCGTTCAGCTAGTGCTTTAGCCCTTTATCAGGCGCGATTGCCCACGCGTTAGGGAAGAAGATCAAGGTTGAATTTGTGAACTAAAGATAGTTAACAGAGAGTCGCTGAAGCGGCTCTTTTTTTGTGCATTTTTTTAGATTGCCGCACAACTCCCTACACCCAAGAAAAAGTTAGGGAGTGATCAAGATTTTCAAATTAAAACTATTTAGTTTGGTGTCGGCGCTAGTGTCGATGCCAGATAGTCAATTAGTGACAGACGGTTCAACTAATGGACGCGTGCTTGATTTTTACCAAGCATGGCACCAATACCTAAATCCGTCTAACGTCACAACCAGTAAAATTCTGTACAAGATTTTGGCTGGGGTGGTGAATGGCCTGTACGCTGCGGATACGGCCATGGAAAGTATCTTTAATGCCGCATTTAAAATGATTGGTGTGGCCAATGATCTTGGTTCCACCAAGACCACGGCAGGCATGTTTTTTAGTGGTCTACAGACGCTGGGCATGTCCATTGGAATTTGTGGCCTGATTTTTCTCATTGTGAGCTCGTATTTTGGGAGAGAGGTTAAATACAAACAGCCTTTGATCAATGCCACCGTAGTTTTATTGGTCACGTTTGGCTTACCCTGGCTGACTAGTACGGCAACAACGGCGATTCCCAAAGTTATTAATGAAGAACAAACGACGTCAGTCAACCAGAAAGAAAATGACCAGAAGCCGTCCGGACTATCACTACAGCCAATTCAAGAAAATGTCGTTGACTTAGCTGTGATTGCTAAACATGACTTCAACTACGATTTAGATAGTCAAGGCTTTATCAAGGTCAAAAATGGGGATTACGCGAGCCTTAACGATATTGGTTCGGAAAATAAGTTGCTCCAACAGACGGACTTTTCCGCCACATTAGATGATGACAGTCCGCTAATCAAAAACTTGGATAAAGACGATAAAAAGCCTGGCTCAATTTTAAAATACGAATTGGCGGCCAATTCGGTTGATGATAATGGCACGAAGCAGTATGCCTTGCAAGCTAACAGTCAGCATTCCATTGTGAAAGGGTTAAATGATGTTTATCCCGAATACCGGGTTCATTGGTCCACGATGATTGCGGAACAAATTATGTTAATCGTGATGTTTGGTGTGTTGACCTTGCGGACGTTAATTTCAATTTACAATACCTTTATCTTGTTAGTGATTTCCCCGTTGGTGGGCTTGTCGAATTTAAGTTCGTTAAAGCGGTGGAAGGAATTGATGGGTGCGGTCACTGGCGCCATGATGTCCGTGGTGTTGGAGGTTGTGGTCTTACGTTTATCTCTAGTGTTGCTAAGTTACGCACCATCTGCCGACGCGGTGAGTGGTTTACCGGCCGCAGGGCGTGGGATCTTTATGCTCCTGCTGTACATTGCGGTGGTGGTTGGTGACTTAACTGGAATCAGTGCGATTGAACGTTATACCGGGGTTTCACAATCACACGCACAGAACTTGCAACAGATAGCTGGCGCTGGTGCCCTCGGTATGGCGGCTGGCGCTGGTGCCATGGGAGCTGGTAGAGCTGGCGTGAACGGCGCTTCTAAGGTGGCTGGTGGAATTGGTAACGTCGCTAGACGTGCACCAAGCGCCATTAATGGCGGGATTAATCGGGCAGCGACAATGGTTGGGGCCACGACTCAAGCGGTTGCTCACCCAGTTGAAACCGCCAAAGCTGCCGGCGCAAACGTCAGTGCGAAGGCTAAAGACACGGCGCATGGGATTCAGTCCAAGGTCAATGATTTTGGCCAAGATGTCAAAGATAGCTTTTATGGTGGTGCCGATAAGGTGAAACCAACCAGCGACGCGCAAAATAATCCAAGCTCGACAACAGGCGCTGGCTCAAATGGTGGTGCTACTGGTGAAGCTGGTAATCTAGCACCGGGTGCGGCGAACAACACACCAACGCCCGATGCACATGGAGTTCAACCAACGAGCAACCCAGCGGGCAACAATCAAACGGCCCATGGTCTGCAAAACCGGCCAGGCAATCAAGCCCAACGCCCTGGACAAAGTAATCAAGCAACGATACCGTCCACTGAACCAACTTCCAGAGTGCACCAAACTGGTGGCACGGCGCAACGGGCCGATACGACTAAGCAAGGTCTACAACGGCCTGAGACGGTCGACCGAGAGGCCCAAAAGCGGCCAACGCCGGTTGGGCAACGATCAGCACGGGCTGAACGCAATGGCCAGCATCAGGCACCACGATTAGGCAGTGCCACGCAGCATTTACAGAGTGCCCAAAACCATTTGGCGCAGGGAACCCAAATGCGTCAGGTTCAAGGCAAAGAACTCGATGATGATGAATAGACGGAGGCGTAGAACATGGATTATTTGATTCTGGCGGAAAAGCCCAGTGCTGCAAAACATTTCGCGGCGGCGCTAGGTGGTCGGTCGGGTAGCTTTGACGGCCATTCTTATGAAATAACGGCAGCTCATGGACATTTGATGGAGTTGGATCAACCGGAAAACTTGGTGACTCCTAACTTGGCCGCCAAGTATCACGAGTGGAACTTGGAGACAGTCCCGTGGACCATTGCTGATTTCACCTGGGGCCGCACCTATAAGCAGTCAACCAATCCACATACTGGAAAGAAGCAAAGTTCGAAGAGCACCATCGATCAAATTAGAAAGTTGGCCACCCAAGCTCAAGCCATTGTGATTGCGACGGATAACGATCCCTCTGGGGAAGGTGAACTGCTGGCGTGGGAAATTATTAATGCCATTGATTGGCATGGCCAGGTGTTGCGCGCCTTTTTCGACGATGAGTTTAAAACCGCTTTTACTAAAGCCATGGGACAGCTGATTGATGTTACCGACCAAGCACATGATGGGGACTACGTTAAGGCTGACGTGCGTAACAAGTGGGATTGGTTATCAATGCAGTTGACCCGGGTATCAACCTTAGCAGCACGAAATGCAGGTTACAACGTGCGCGTGGCCCCGCAAGGTCGCCTTAAATCAGTGATGGTCAGCTTAATTTACCAACGGTTACAGGCCATTAAACAGTACGTGCGTAAGCCATATTATGAAGCCCGTTTTCATGATCAATACGATAATGTATTTAAACGAAAGCTAACGGAAGCTACCCTCATGCAGGCGCAACATGAGCAAGCTAGCGCCGCCCAAGCTGATGTTGATCAATTGCACGCAACAACGGTACAAGTACTAAAGAAGACGGCTAAGCAACAGATTCCGCCACCACTGCTAGATTTAGCGAAGTTGGCCGGGAAGTTAGGCCAGCAATTTAGTGCTAAACAAGTTCAAGACACTTATCAAGCAATGTACGATGCTGATTATATGTCGTATCCGCGGACCGAAGACCATGTGGTAACACCGGATCAGTTTGCAGAGTTGGTGGAACATCGGGACGCCATTGCTCAGTTAGTGGGTGTCGATCCAAGCCAGTTAACGCACTTGGAGCCGCGAAAAACTCATGTGGGCAAAGGCAGCCACGGGGCTAATCGTCCAGGAAGTAAATTGCCCCAAAGCTTGGCTGAGCTTGATCAATTTGGCCCCGCTGCCCAAGCAATCTACACAGTGGCGGCACGTAGTGCTTTAGCCATGCTGGCCGAAAATTATCAGTACATGGCGATTGATTTAGGTCTACAGGATTTTCCCGACTATCAAGCGACGCTTAAAAAACCAGTTGCATTAGGTTTCAAGACGGTGCTGGGCGATGAGATCAAGCCTGTGAAAGTCGGTAAAACCGCCCAACCATTTGTGTACGAAGGGGCCAATAAAAAGCCAGCAGCACCAACGACAAGTTGGCTATTTGGCTACTTAGAAAAACATCAAGTGGGCACAGGAGCTACCCACTTGAGCACGATGTCTAACATTTCCACCGGGACTGGCGCGCTGGTTAAGGAGACCAAAGGGAAGTTATCTTTGACCCAGACCGGACAAGTGACGGCCGTTATCGCGAAGGGCACCATGATTGCGTCCACCACGGTGACTAAACAACTATTTGATGGCATGGCCGCCGTGGGTCAGTTTGAAAAAGACCCTGACGCGGTCTTAAACACAGTGACGCAGGTGACGGTGCATGATAAGCCCATTATGTTGGCCAATGCGAGTGCGTTGCGTGAGGAACTGGGGCAACCGACGGGGGACTTGGCTCGAAAACCAGTTGTGAAGACAGCTGGCACAACCGCCCAAGGCCAACAAGTTAAATTCAACCGGACATGGGCCGGTCATCGGTTTACTGACGCTGAAGTTGACAAGTTGCTGGCTGGCGACCAGATCAGTTTTACGTACACCACCAAGGCGGGTAAAGAAAAGACCGCCACCGGCGATCTTCAAAAACAAACGTATAAGCAGCACGAGTTTTGGGGGTTTAAATCCAATAAGTAACAAGCACCTATGTTGCGTACGCCATTGACGTACGTTATAATATAGTTGAGGTGATTACTATGGAAAATTACACACCAACAAATGCACGCAAGAATTTTTATAAAATTCTGAAAGACGTGAATAACCAAAAAAAACCGATTACAGTGATGCCCGCAAATGGTAATGAGAATGATGCTGCCGTTGTGATTTCCAAAAAGGATTGGGATTCAATTGCAGAGACGTTGTATCTAGAAGGTACCGGTACTATGGATAAAGTGCGTCGGCGTATGAACGATGATAGCGACTTTACCAATGTTGATGCTATTGATTGGGACGAACTATGAGTGAATATCAAGTGCGAATTAAAAATTCGGCTAAAAGTGATCTTAAGAAGTTGAAGCGATCCCATTTGAAGGAACAGTTCTTGGATATCGTGAATACATTGAAGTCCAATCCCTATGACTTAACGCAATCTTTTGAAAAGTTACAACCCACTAGTGCTGGATTATACTCGCGTCGCCTGAACACCCAACATCGCGTTGTGTACAGTATCGATGACGAAACGAAAACGGTCAGTATTTTCTCAGCCTGGAGCCATTATGAATAATTGTGTTTTGTTAGAGAAGCTTCGGCTTCTCTTTTTTTGTGCACTTTTTCGGTTCATCAGGAAACTATGTAAGGTGTAGCTGTACAAGCATGAAAGTGGAAGTGAGTGAATAACTACACCTGAGGAGGAACATTTGCGATGAATATGAGTGATTACGAACAACAAATTATCAATTCGGACAAAACCGCAGTTTTACAAGTTGCTGACGGTTGGTATTTAGCAGACCAAGGTTTATATTGGCCTGGCTGGACATACAACGAAGAAGATTTCATTAAAGACACGGTGACGATTACTGCTAGATTATCTAAAGCAAGACATTTCAATTTTGATGATGAGCAAGATGGTTTTTATATTTTTGCAAAATCAATTGCCAAAAATTTCCCGCACAGTAAATTTGTCAGCGTTTCAATCAAAATTGATGATGGTTCGATATTTAATCCTGATCCGGAATGAACAGCCACCTACGAACGGCCTGGTGAGTGATTGTGAAGATAACGAAGAAATGTAATGTCGCAAATTATGATGCGAGGGGGCGTGTAAGATGGACAGCCTAGAAGGCGAGGAAGACCCTAATGTAGTTAGAGTATTGCTTTGGGTATTGGAAACACGAGATCCAGGACTATATGAAAGGATTCAGTCTCAGCGGCCTCGATTACTAAAAAATTCTGTGCTTGCTCAAGCTGAGACTTTAGCTTACGAGTATCGTGCTGAGTTGGAAGATTCAGATATTGACGGGGACTGTTTGTATAAAACATTCGATCGATAGTGAGGGGATTACACAATGAAAATAATGAAAAACTATTTGCAACTCGCTGGTAAGTGCTTTCTAGCGATGACAGTTTGCACAGCGTTTTTTTACTGTCTATGGGGTTCTCTGTATTTGGATAATAAGTTGTTTGAAGATGGGTTTATCAGTTATAACTGGTTTACCTA
Organism: Furfurilactobacillus entadae; assembly: GCF_045862745.1. NCBI lineage: Bacteria > Bacillati > Bacillota > Bacilli > Lactobacillales > Lactobacillaceae > Furfurilactobacillus > Furfurilactobacillus entadae. The sequence goes on from NZ_BQXN01000016.1 coordinate 32,948, forward strand.
TGCCACATTTACTTTTGAATCGCTTTCATTACTCGGCTTATGGTTGCAGGCCAAAGCTTTTTTGGAGGACGTCATTGAAAGTTGGCCAGCCCGAAGGTAGCTGGATTGTGGTGGGATTAAAATTAAGAATCTGTTGATAATTAAGAATGAATACTAGTGCGAGCATAAGCACAACGAGATTTGACCAAGTGCCAACGCGCTGATAGCGTAAAATCGTATAAACGTAGGAAATTGCTGATAGGACAAGCAGCATAATCATCGTGATGTGTAAAATTGGGAACATTACGGGTAAAGAAAATCCGTTGGTTTTGCCTAATTCGAAAAGGTTTTGAAAAGTGACATTAGCGTAAATATTCATTTGTGCGGGGTCCGGTTGAACATGTATTAATTGATAGAGTAAGATACCAAAAAGTGCGTTTACGGGGATAATTCCTAAAGGTTTTATCCAAGAACTAGTTTTGTGTTTCACAATTGTGTATAGCAAAATGGTAATAACAACAGTGACAAGTGTAAGACGAATCTCAGTTATGTGGGATTGGAGTTCGTTTAAAATAAGACCGTAGGAACGAATAAGAGTAGTAAATATGGAAAAAAAGGCCCATGCTAAGAAGTTCCACCATTTATCTCCTTGGCCATTACTGCCAGTATAAGACGTGTTTTTAATCAAGTATGAGACATTCATATTGTTGTTAGTGATACTAGCGTGATTATGGTCACCATTTTGGTTAATTTTATTGAACATTAGAAGCATCTCTTTCTTGAGGAGCCTTGCTCCTCTTTTTTTGTGCGCTTTTTTTAATTATACGGCAACTCCTTAAGGTATAGCTATATCAGTCAAACAGGAGGGGTCGTTGTGGATTACAACATGAATGGTAATTATGGTGTTTCAAAAGGGGTACGGGCCCGGATTAAGTTGGGCTTCATTTACATTGTCGACCTTTTGGGAGTCGGTGTGATCTTTATGTTGGGGGTGCAAGGCGCTAAGTTGTTTCCTCCGGATCAAGCGTTGAATCAGCTCATTTACTGGATTCTGTTGGTTGTCCTGGCGTTGTATACCATGATCAAGCCACATGACAGTTATCACAAAAATACGTACATGTTGCTGGCAGTCGTGAATCGACGGGCCAAAAGATATCACAGCATGAACCGATACGAGGAGTTATAAGTATGCCCATTCAAACCAAAATGGAACCAGAAAGTAAAAGCAAGGTTGCTAATATCTGGCAATACCTCAATTACAAGGCGTTAGTTGGTCCAAAGCATTACCTGGCCCTACAACATGAGTACGGCTACGCAGAGCTATTAACGATCCGCGGTCAAGATTTAGACAGTTTGAGTAACCAGGAACGGATTAAGAAACTCAACGAATTCGCGGATTTTGAAGGCAGTAACCTGGAAGATCAACAAATCATTTTCACAAAATTCCCGACGGACACATTAAGTCAACAAGGGTATTGGGGCCGGTTGTACGCCCGCTTGTTAAATGAATTTGATGCAACAACGGATCCTAGACGGCGTCGCAGTCTGAAACGTCGACAAATGATGGTGATGGACGCGATTAATACCGAAAAGACGATTGCGGACCAACTATTTAATTTAGAATTTGTCCTGGTCATTTTCAGTAAACGCTTGTCCGAGCTTGATAGTCTCGTTAGTCGGGCCAAACAAACCGGTGGTGAGACGGTCATTTTAGATGACATGACTGTGGCTGAAAAAGAACGGTTGTGTCACACCATGCATAATTTGAACACGGAGCTATAGAGAGGAGCGGACCAACATGAAGCAACGCGAAAAGGATCGCCTAATTAACGAAGGTTACGATCTACATTTAATTGAAAAGACTCAACCACAAGGGAACGTCAGCTTTAAAGAAACTTATTCTGTCTTTGGCGATGGTGTGGCTGCCTGTTTGGATGTGATGGAGCTACCCTCACATGGCATGCCGGACTACTGGTTGCGCCCGTTAGTTACTAACGACGACACATTAACGGTGTTGTCTGTTGGTACAGAAAACACGGAAGAAATCATGGCGTCACTTGCCCGTTCCACACAGGAAAAGGCTTCGCAAATCAGTGGTAACAACAGTTTGCAAGGCAATATGGAAGCTAACAACGATACGCAAGATAACATGGCGCTCTTGCAAGATCTGATGCAAAACAATTTAGTGATGAAACGGCTGTATATTCGCATTTATGTGTACGCTGATGACCTCACCGAGTTGACGGCCAAAATCAAAAAGATCAAGAAAGACATTGGTAAATTTCGCGTCTGGACGCTGCCCGGGGAACAAGACGCGGAATGGCAAAGCATGTTCACGCCGACCATGTTACAAGAATCATTGCCCGGCGGGCGTAAAGGGATTCCGATTAGCCTGCGTGATTTAGGTGGCGGGCTGCCATTTGATCATGTGAAGCTTGACGATCCGTTTGGCAATTATTATGGGTACACCAGTACTTCCGGCGCCGTTAACTTTGATTTTTACCGACGGGATCAACACCGCACGGCCTCATTCATGATGGTGCTTGGTGCGCCTGGGATGGGTAAATCAACCTTTCAAAAGATGGTCGAAGATGATGGCTTTATGCGTGGCAATTTCATTCGCAACTTTGATGTGTCCAACGAGTACCGGTCAATGACCACCCACTATGGTGGCGTGCTAATGGATCTAGCTGGTGGACAGTACAAAAACAATCCGTTTGAGATCTTCCCGACCATGACAAATTTTGACGGCACGACCGTGGATAAGATCGGGAGCATGAACAATCATTTTGCCAAATTACAGAGTATTTTCGAATGTGAAAACCCTTCGGCTACACCAGATGATCAAATGGTATTACAACAACTGTTAAGTCAGTTTTACATTGATTTTGGCCAAAGCCGGCATGCGGTGATGTGGTCGATGAACCCAGAGCGTGATTACGATCTGATCAAGAATACCGGCTTGCGTCATGAAGAATATCCGGTGTTGTCCGACTTCGTCACAGCGTTAGATAGTTTTCGGCGCAGTCAAGAGTACCGCACCGTCAGCGCCGTCTGTGGAGCGGATCTACAACACGTTTAAATCAATGTTACAGACGCACGGTGACTTGTATGAAGGTGTGACTAATTTGCCGGATTTGAGCCACGAAAGTGTCGTCACCTATCAAACTGAGCGGTTAAAAAGTTATGGCGAAGGGACGTTCAATGCGGTGATGATGTCTACCCTGTCGATGTTGCAGGCGGATATCGTAAACAACGGGAAGAAGTACCGGGCGTTAGTTAAAGCCGGTCAAGTCCGTTATGAAGACGCACCCAACTTTGAGATTCACATGGACGAAGTCCAAACGCTTTTAACGCCGCAGCACCCCACGGTCGCTCGGTTCATTGCCGAAATTATGGAACAAATGCGGAAGAACTTTTGTGCCATGGTGATGGGCGCGCCGTCAGTCCAAGGGATTATTATCCCCTCTGAACCGGGGAAAAAAGATACGCCCTATCAAACCGACGTTAAGAAGATCTTCGAACTCACCAATTACCGGTGTTTCTTTAACACGGCGCCTGAAGACATGCCCCTCTTACGTTCCGCTTTACAAAAGTCGATTTCTGATGCGACGTTGAGCGAAGTCAGCGAGTTGGAACAAGGGGACGTGTTCATGAACATATCTGGTTACCGAAGTTTAGTCTTTCATGTTCAGCCATCAGACGAACAGGTAGCCCGCTTTGATGGCGGAAAATAGGAGGCCCATGATGAGTAAAAAAGCACGTGCGTGGCGACACCCGATTAAGGCTTTGAGAAATGATTATCAATGCAAGGTGGCGCGAGGCCAGGCTTTAAAGGGCCGAAGTTCGCAGGACATTTACCAGCTGTGGCCGTTGGTAGCTGTGGCTGGTTGTATCACCACCCTCTTACTCGTCTTACTAATGCTTCACGCTCCAGTTTGGGTCCTGGTGTTGGCGTTGGTCATCATGGGCACCTGGTTGTTGGTGTGGCGCCAACGTGATCGAGGTGATCGAGATTGAAGAAGTGGCTTAAAGCGCATCTGTTATTAAGCGGTGGGATCGCGCTCGCGATTGTTGGTGTGTTGGTGCTGGTGTTACTTAGTTGGAGCGTGTTTATTGCCATGATTTCGAGTTCTAGCAGTTCAAATGATTGTGATACAACGGCGGCTACTGGTGGTACCGCCGCCGGCGTGACCACCGACATGGCCGCTAACGCGAAAACTATCTATGATTATGGTATTCAGCACCATACGACCAGTGCCGGCATTTGTGGAGCTTTAGGCAGTTTTCAGAGTGAGTCTGGCATTCAGTTTCACATTTTAGAAGGCGGTATTTCAGATGCCTTAGGGTTGAACAATCCGAATGTAGGGATTGGTGTCGAACAATGGACATTTGGGCGACATACCAATCTACTGACCTTTGCCAACGCGCAAGGTAAAAACTGGGACGATCCAAATGTGCAATTAGATTTTATGTGGAGCGAAGTGCAAGGCAATGCCACCTATCGCAAAATTTTAACCGAAACCGATGTTGATCAGGCCGCCAATGATTGGTTGACCAAGGTTGAAGTTCCGGGGAATTTAAACCAGCCCATTCGGGCTCAGCAAGCCGAGTACTGGTATGCCAAACTGGCTGGGAGTGATCCTGTTACCAGTGGGACCATTGATGCCGGAAATACCGCCAATACCAGCACTAGTACAGACAATGACGGTTGTGATGCCGGTGGTGATCAAAATGATGCGGCCGCTAAAGGTGATGATTATCCGAAACAGTACAAAGACGCTGAAAAGGACTCAACGACTGATTCACTTAGTTATTACAACCGTGAGTGTACCTCGTTTGTGGCCTGGCGATTAAAGCACCAAGGCATCGCGGATAATCTGATTGAGAATAACGGTAATGGTGGTGAATGGGCCGCTAATGCGCGTAAAAAAGGTGTCCAAGTGGACCACTCCCCTAGCGTGGGTTGTGTGGCCGAATTTGAAGATGGTGGGTACGGACACGTGGCCATTGTGTCCGCCGTCAAAGGCTCAAAGGTTGATCTGGAAGAATATAACTGGGCTACGAAATCCACCCCGGATGGTGACGGTAGTTATCATACGCGTACCATCGATGCTAAAGACGCGTCCAATTACTTACATTTCAAGAAATGAGGCAAAAAAATGAATCAAACCAGTAGTAAACAAGCTTGGCAGTTGGGGATCCTCGTGGTGGTCGCCCTGGGCCTTGGTTTTGTGGGTGGCAACCTATTGACAAAACATGTTCAGCCCCCGCGGGTGGTGACTAAGACAGTGACGAAAAAACAAATCGTCCACGAACCGGCAAAAGCCCAGGCATCAGGAGACGTGACGGTGCCTGAGGCCACGTTAACCGACCGCGCTACTAAATTAGTTAATGCGGCGTATAGCTACAGTACAAGCAGTTATGCGGATCGCCCAAAAGCAGTTGGACAGTATGGTAATCAAGCGGTCGTAACGGCGTTTACTGGACCTGCAGATCAGCGTAAACAAAACGCCAAGGTTCAACAAGCAACCAGTATCAACTCCACGGTGCAGGACGTGCATGTCTATCAGGGGGCAAAAGACGCTAATGGCAACCTAACCGCAAAGGTCTTTACGACCTACACGGTCACCTCTTCGCAGTTTGATAATGGTGAACGTAAAGCTACATCAGTGTATGACTTAACGTTTAACGTCAAGCAGCAGAAATTTACACAAGCCAAATTTGACGGATCATTGGCGAAATAAGGCAAACAAAAAGCAGGTCGCAATCATTAAATGATTGTGACCTGCTTTTTGTTTATTTTGTGACAATATAACAGTAAGGATTTGCAGTTTGACTATGACTATCTGAGAAACCAGTATATTTAGTTTGACTACTTGCTGTAGTTCCGTGTATTTTTTTGTCAAAATTCATGATTAATTCTTGGCCACTGTTATGTGTTGTTATTTTTATTTTGTTAGTACCTGTTTTCTTCCAAGAACCTGGGTAAATTGTATCTGCTTCAGCTCCTTTTTGAAATGTGTTATCAGCAATTGATAAATTTTTTGCACTTTGAGAAACGGTTTGTACTTGAACTTTATGATTGGATGTAAAGCGATAAATATAGACGATACCGTCATTGACTGAGGATTCATCTAAATTCTCTTTACTGGATGAAACGAAAACAACTTGTCCAGTTTTGGTGAGCTGTTCTACTGGCGTTTTTGGTTGAGAATGTTCTCTGGCAGATTGTTTTCCGCAAGCGGTTAATGTGCAAATTAACGTCAGCGTCATTAGTGAAATTATGATTGCTTTAAAATGATTTTTCATGTTTACTGTCCTTTCTTTTCAACGATCTACAAATTGTAATCGCGGTGCCAGCGATCATACTGATTTTGATCAATGATACCAAGTTCAAGCAATTCATGAGCTGCACCATTAACATAAATGGATGTAATTAGGCCTTTAGAACCAGCGCGGTGCTTCCCAGAAGGAGTTGTGGTTAATTGCTTGATAATATCGTTCATACTTTTAGGGCTTAAGATAGTTGTGGCCACAGAAGCAGCCTCACTTTGATGCTTTGCTTGAAAAGCTTTGATACGTTCTTCAACATCTGTGGCTGGTGAAGCAGCATTTGAATCAACCGCGGGCACGCTTGTTTCGCTTTTAGTAGGTGAAGCAACCGACGCTGAAGTTGCATCGCTTGTTTTTTGTTCAGTAGCGGCTGTTGAACCATCAAACATGCTTACTTCTGATTGTGGGTTAGTAGTGCTGTTTCCGTCGGCAAGCCGGGTCTTCCATAAGGGTTGTACTGGAGCGTCTTGCTCTGCAGTTTTACTTTCGACGAGCCGTTCCTTAGTATTCTTTCTACTCATAGTTTAATACCTCTTAATTTAGTAACACTTTATAAACTATTACTATTATACAACATCATAGTTTATAAATCGTTGTGAAATTGTTTAGTTTTGGCTGGTAAAGCTACCATTGCTGATCAATTCATTGGCGAGTTGGAAATAATTATGAATAAACTTTTCCTTTGGATCGCCTGACAACGTTGCAGGTAAGCCTTTGTAACCGGCTGAACTGGCAAAACGAATTGAATTTGGAATTTGAGTATCTAAATAATTCAAATTGTTGTGCATGCAAAAACGCATTAGGTCTTTAGTAACATCAGCATGTAATACTGTGCGAGCTCGAACTTTAGTGGCCAAGACACCAGCAATGTGAAGCTTAGGATTGTATTTATCACGGATTGTAGCAACACGTTGTACGATATTGCTTAAACCATCAACTGAAAATGGATCTGGTTCAATGGGAATGAGCATTTGGTCGACAATGCTAAGTACTGATGATGAAACAGCCTTAAGTTCAGCTGGCGTGTCGAAAAGGATTACATCATATTGTTTGCGCAGGTTGTCGAACTTTCCAGCTAAGATATTGAAATAGTAACTGTCCAGGTTAATACCTTTTGTGGTTTCTTTATTGAAGTCCTCACGACTCATTTCAAGTAGCTTTGGACCTTCGGTCTGAAGCAGGTTCCACAGATTATCTTTCATACGTTGATCGTATTCGGCTAATTGATCAAATTCAAGGTAGTTCATGTCCTTGTTTGAGGCAATGATGTCGATGTTTTTGTATGCTTTCACAACTGTTTCTTCTGGGGTCATGTTGCCCATGAAGATGTCATACGAGGTGGCGTCGAAAGTTGAAGAGTCGAGATTAAAACTGGTAGCTGCGTTACCACGATCATCAGTTTCAACAACAAGAATTCTAAGATCAGGATACTGTTTTGATAAAGCACCCGCTAAATTGACGGTTGTGGTTGTTTTACCAACCCCACCTTTTGGAAACACAACTGCCAACATAACTGCTTCTTTATTGCTTGGAAATTTTAAAGTTGCCATATTAATTAGGCCCACCTTTTTGCAAGAGTATTGGAACCGTGACTATAAAACCATTATGTTACATAATATGTTAACAACGTATGCTTAAACATAATAGTTTATATGATGTTAAATCGTAGTTTCTATAACGTATGATATGACAGGGTTTTCTAAAAGGCAATAGAAAGTAAGTTGTAATTACGTTAAAACATAATATATTACAAAACAAAACAGTAACATCATAGTTTATATGGTGTTACTGTAAAAGGCGCCGCATTAAGGTTTCTAGCGTGTAAATAATTATTGAAAAGGCTTGCTAAATCTGAATGTTAAGAATATACTAATTTCGTTGAGAAATAACATTCTCAATCAGGAAAGTGAAAGTCAGGGACACTTATGCAACGATCAAATGAATTAGATATCGAAAAGCGCAATGAATATGTCAAGTTTCTTGTGGAAGTGTTGGTTAGAAAATATCACATATCAATGTCAGGTATTGCCCAGGACGCAGATATTTCGGTTTCAGGTTTGTCTGCCTTACTAAGTGATAGCCGAACACTCCGAGGAGCAACAATCGATCAGCTTGAAGATTTGCTGATTGATTTGTATCAGCCTTTACTGGACTTTGAAATCCAGATGCATCAAGCCTTTGTTGATGAGCTTTTCAAATAACATTATTGAATTGAAAACAAAAAAGAGCCTAACCTCATTCCATAAATAACCCATTCGTTTGGCCGCGAAAGTTATCTATGGATCCACAGTAGACCCTTGATTTGCTATTAACTTGTAAATCTATTATAGCAAATTCTCGGAAATTGTCACGCATTTGGTGAAAAGCCATGAAGTGTGTACACTACGAAACTGGTTAGGCTAAGCAAAAATGCTGAGTCTTTTTTTATACCAGAAAAGAGGTGAACCCACATGGACCAAGCCTGGCAGGCAATTGAACAGATCTTGCACCACTCATTACATACTTATCAGCCCCGCAACAGTAAATTAGTTGCCCTGGCTGATCATGAAGATCTTAATAAAAAGGGCGCAATCGCTGGTTTTCGCTCGAAAGCGGCCATGAGCCACAGTCATGGGGTGGTTTACACCTCGTTTGAAGCATTACATAAAGACTATACTAAGTTGACCCACTGGACCCCTAATCCATTTGTTTGGTTGGGCTACGGTGGCGCTGACCGAAACTATATTCGTGGGCACGCGGCGAATAATCTCCAACAACTAAACGCATTTGTGATTGATGTCGACTTTGCGTCACCTGCGATGATGAAGGCCCAACAGTCCACGATTCTAGAACGCTTAGTGATTGATGACAACATGATTCCAACCATGGTCTTATCGACCGACAAAGGGTTTCATGCGTACTATGTTTTAGAGCAACCATTCTTCTTTAAGCGCCATGCCAATGGGCAGATGCCAGGGCTGACAGTGGCGCAAAAGATCGCTGATAACTTAAAAGCATATGTTAGCCAAGGATTGCCTGCCGTTGATGTTGGTTGTAACAACTTTGGGATTTTTAGAATGCCACATGAAGATAACCTGCTGGCTTATTTACCCGAATCCACCTTTAGTTTTGATCAATTTGCTGATTGGTCAAAGCGTTTTTCTGCTACCCAAAAAGCCCAGGTTGATTTACATGTGGTGCAAACACCCAAGTTTGCGGCCCAAACCCAACAGGCCTGGTTCAAAGAACTTTTACAAGTGACGGACATTCATGCAGGGGAGGGGCTTGGTCGGCATAACACCATCTTAACGTTGGCCTTAGCGTGTTACTCATCGGCGTGGTCAGAGGCTGCCGCTTTTGATTTACTGGATGAATTTAATTCTAATCTAGCCGCGCCTTTACATAACCAAGAGGTTCAGCGCACGGTGCATGATGCGTTTAGTGGCCGGTACAACGGCGCGGCCAAGGCCTATATTCGTGAACTATGCGCGATTTGGTTAGGCACAACGCCCAAGTTTGGCGCTGGTACCCCAGCTCAGTGGACCAAGTTTGCCAAGCCGCGAGCAGCCCGGCAGTATTCCCACTTACATGAATGGGCCAGCGACGTCGTCGCTTACGTTAATCGGGTAGGGAATGGCCAAGACCGGATCGCTATTTCAACACGTGATCTACGGAAAGCACTGCACATTAGTGCGGCCTCGTTACAGAAAGTTTTAAGTCAGTTACAACTAGCAGGAAAATTGTTTGTCCAACCAGGACGTGGGAGTCGGCCTGCTTTAATGGCCACGCAAGCAATGTTGATCAAAACGCTCTTAACGAAACAACGTGCCCAGCAAGACGCCTGGTGGACGTTTATTCGACAGGTCCTAGTAGACCTGGATCAATTTAAAGTGGCGGAGACGACGGCTCAACCGGCACCAGAGATCCTTTTATTAGCGTTGGTTGATACAGGTTAAATTTGTGCTCTACTTTGCCATAAAGGTTTTATCTCTTAGATACTTAGTTTTTCTCTGGGCAGCCGTTTAGCCTTGGGATGTGCTTGCTCGGCGTTCTTGTTGTGGGTTTAATGAACTTTTGTTGGCGTTTTCACTTGTGTTTCCGGCGGAAGTTTGCTTTAATAAAAATGAACATGTGTTCGCATTATGGTACGGTTAGTTTGTGAATATTGCAGATTGTGTCTTTGTGATTATTGTGCTATGTTTACAGTGTTAAAAATTGAATCTTTTTGAGCCCTGTCATGGGGACACAAAAAAAGAGTGCCTCAGCGATAGTTTCTTGGTATTGGAAGTACCAAGGCCTTCGCTGAACGTACAATAACGTCTCAACACGTTATTGCACTAGCACCCTTCTACTGTGATGGTTATAGCATCACAGCATCTTATTTTAGCAGATTTGCCATTGTTTTCCTACGACAGATGCCTGTTATCTAATAATTCGGGTTGTGAATGATTGGGTGAGAGGTGTTGTGGGGGTAATCGGTTATTTGAGGAGCTGTATACTACAAACTAACAGTGAGGGAACTAGCGCATAAGCGTTAGTTCCCTTTTTTGTGTCCTGATGACAGGGCTTGAACCAAAGTGAGCCAGAAGGGGGCACTAGTGATGAGTGAAGTTGATAAAAGTGCGTTAGAGGAGTCGTTACCTGAATTTGATTATGGGGCATTACCCGATGATTTATCCGGGCGCATGCATGAACGGGCGTTGAAGATTGTCCAGATCAAGGCGTTAACCATTACAGCGTTGGGACAACAGCTGTATGAAGCGCAGCAGGATATGGCGTCAGTTGGCAATGGAACACCACTGTTTACCAATTGGCTAAAGGCGCAAGGCTTCAGTAAGCAGACTGGGTATAACTTAATTAATCGTTTTCACCTCGTCCAAAATTTGGACGAGGTGGAAGATAAAGAATTATTTGAACAGTTACCAAAATCGTTGACGTATGAGATGTCTAAACCGTCCGCGTCGGCAGCGTTGAATCAACAAGTCTTTGCTGGTGATGTGACAACGACCAAGGAATACAAGGCATTGGAGCAGAAATGGAAGACGGAACATGACCGGGTGTCGATTGCCGTGCAAGAGCGGGCCAGTGCAGAACGGGAACAAGAACGCGCCACGAAGGCGTTAACGGTGTATCGGCAAGATAGCCGGGAGTTGCGGGCGGACAAGAAGACGTTACAACAAGATGTGCGGCGTTTAGAACGGCAATTACAGACGGCCAGTGACCAGGAGCCGGAAGTGATCACGCAGGAGCCTGCTGATTATGCCGATTTAAAGGCTAGTAAAGCTACACTGACCGAAACGGTCAGTCGTTTACAAGCTGAGCTTACAGCGCTCAAAGCCCAACCAGTGGCGTCTAATCAACACGCTGACCAACAGGCCAAGGTGGCAGCGTTACAAAATCAAATTCAAAACCTGGAAATGGTCGTCAATACCCGTAAAGAGGTTAACGAAGCCATGCGAGCCGGGCAGCAGTTGTTAGAGAAGATCGGGGGGATCTTGTATCTGCCAGGGTTGGCGAAATTAGATCACGATGACGCCTTAGTGACGTATTCGTTTGAATTTTCAGCGGAGATGAAACGGGTGTTAGCGCAGTTAGATCAAGTGCTACCCCCAAAGAAAGTCATCAAAGGGGCGTTTAAGGAAGGGGGTAAAGCCCATGCGGCCAACTAAGCTTCACGCCCTCTGGGTGTACGAATATAACATTTTACAATTACGCTTACGCCATTTGGAACAACAAGTGGGGGGTAAAGCGGCGGAATGTGAACGCGTGTTGTGGTTAAACGCACCGGCTGATGACTTGGATCGGGTTCTCGACGAGTTAGCCGTTCTACAGGCTGATCATGCGTTGTTAGTTCAGCAAGTCCATACAATTTCGCATCGCTTGCGCCGCGCCAGTGAGGTGTAGCCATGGTGGGACAGCAGTTGCATCGCCGCCCTGGTCACCATGAAGGACTGCGGATCGAGGATTGTAACGCGATCACGGTTCAATTATTGTCTGCGCAACCACAAGAACAACGGTTACAACCGGCCATTTTGGCGGTTAAGTTACCACAAGCCTTGCGGACGGACGAAATCGCGCGGCGTGAGGTCGTGATGATCATGCGTTTAGATCAGGGGGTCATGGTGAAGCAAACAGCGGTGATCGTGGCCGTTTGGCGCCTACCACACCCCATTATGAGCGAATGGTCACTGATTGGGACTGAGCAGGCAATGTATTACGGACCGCTGAAGGGCGGTGCCTAAAGATGTTGTACACGCAACGGCCCAAGCGCGAGACAGAACGGCAACAACGTGAGCATCGTCGGTTGCAAAAAATGATTGCGGGTTCCTGGTCAGAATTGCCAGACCGCCCACAAAAGTGGCCGCGACTGCTTGACCGGCTTTTGCCATGGTTAGTGAGTGTGCTGGCTAGTGGATTGTTAATTCGGATTTTGTTTTTTTAGAAGGGGAACAGGTAGCACATGACTAATTTATTGAATTCACGGGATACGATTTACATGGTTAAACCAGATAGTTATGCAGCGGAATGTCTGGATAACCAGGGAAAACATCATCAAATCCAGCAGGAAGCAATCGCTATTTACACCGAACTGTTGAACCTTGATTCAACTGAGAATTTGGTTGGAGTCATGCCATATGACTTTTCAGCTGTGGTTGTTGACGGCGAAACCTATGCGTTTGAGGCTGCTTTAAAGAAAGCGCAAGACGGCTTTCGCGGATTTAGAAAAAATAGTCCGCTCTTTAAAAAGCTGGAGGAAGCGCGTAAAGGCCTTGTTAGTAAAGATCATTATTCTCCCTTTACGCTGTTTGACGTATTTGGACGAGTACCTACCGGTCAGTTTGGCCAAAGTCGACGCAATCTTACGGGATCGCATAGATTCACAGGCGACAACGTGGGTGAGAACTACTATTTCGTTAGTGTCAGTGATCTAGAGGCCATTCCTGAAGAAACACGACCTGACTTAGATCCCATTACGTTTGACGAATATTATCAAGCGGTTAGATAGGAGATGATTAGATGATGAATAGCGCAATTGAGGGCATGTTTGCCCAGTTTAATGACGCCCGCGCGTTACAAAATGAGGTTCAAGGATTTTTAAAAAAGGCACCGTTTAATGCGTTGGAAACCCAAATGCTGCTATACCTACAGACCAATGAAAAATTACACCCAGGTGAGTTTGGCCGTGCGGTTAAGTATTCGCCGGTCCTGGTGTCGAACAGTGCTAGGCGGTTGATTGAGCAAGGGTTGATTGAAACAAGAATGGATCGAGCTGATCGCCGCGGTCATTATTACCGGCTTACAGCGAAGGGCATGCGGCGCGCAAACGAAGTGTTCACGATTGTTAAAGCATATGCAGAACGGAAAGAGGCATAGTCATGGCAAAGTTTATTATTATTGATCAATGTTTAAATCAAGCAGTGTGTGACGCGACGGGGGGACCGTTGCTGTTTAACGATGCCCGCAGTGCTAAACGCTGGTTGACCGACCACACCGGTGGTTATTCAGACAATCGTTATTATTTTCACCGTGAAAAGCCCAGCATGCAGGTATTTGACCACGCGATGCGGATTGGTCGGGTGTTGGTATGAGACCACGGGTAAAGCAGAGCCTTTTGGGGGCTGGCTTATTATTTTTTGCCTTTTTACTGATTAGTGGTGGGTTTTGGACGTTTACACACCGACCATTGCAACAAACACCGCATGTTCAAAAGCGCGTACAGCAGGCGGTAAAAGTGCGCTCACACAAAACAGTGGTGATCTTTTTTCGACCGGGCTGTGCGTATTGTCGGGCGGCAACACCAGCGATCAATCAGGCTTTAATCAAGCATTCGGCGAACACCATTTTGGTCAATACGCGCTCGTCAGAAGGTCGCCAACTGTATCCCCAATATTCAGTCACTTCAGTGCCAGTTGGGGTGGTTATTGATCATGGCCATGCGTCATGGCCGCAGGCATTAACCCATGGGTCATCATCGGCGATTCGGGTTGATCAGCGAAAACTGACACACTTATGGAAGTGAGGAGAAGAAAGTGCAAATATTAAGCGAAATCGGTTGGGGTTGGTGGTTAATTGCAATAGTGCTACTGGGTACCTGGATATACGAAATATTTTGGACTATTTCAGAAATGAAAAAGGGGACAACAGACGAGCTTCGATTATTCTTTGGACCTTTTGCAATTCTTGCAGTATCCATGATTTTCTTTTTATTTTTTTCTTGCGTGGTATCTTCTGCAACTCGTCAGAATCAGCCATATAACACAGAAACAATTCGTCCTCAAAAGATTATCTCAGTTAAAAAATATAATGTTTCTTACCTTGCACACGATGAGCATGCTGTGAAATCTACTAACGACTTTCTATCTGATTATTCCCACTCAGTTACCAGAGGAATGGTATCCGTGGGGCAACCTAAAATTGTAATTAAGTACTACCATCAAAAGATTACTTCGGAGGCATTCAAAGTACCCGATCAATGGTTAGCTACACAAGTAATTGTTGATGCTACAGTGCCAAAATCACAAATTTCGTCGCTTTATTTAGACAACTAACTTACAGAGGAAGGAACGTTCAATGAATGAACCACGGGTGTTCTTACAAGCTCGCTTAGTCTTACAACACGGTTTAAGTGAGCGGGTGTATTGGTTTGAAGTGCCCACCATTTTACCGGTTGAAATTATTGAAAAAGGCGTGCTCGGTTTAGCAACGTTTCCTGATCGTGAAGCAGAAATGCTCACCATGATTTCGTTCACGAATGATCGAAAACATCAGTCTAATCAGCAGCCACAGGGCGCCGAAGCGGACCGTTTAGGTGTTGTCTTGACCGTGTTTGATCCTGATGAAGATCCTAAAATGACGCCGAGTAATTTGTGGCCCCAGCTAATTGATGTTAATCAGTGGCTGGTTGAAACCAGCGTAAAAAACAAGGAGTGAATCCATGAAAGTGAAATCAATGCAACAACGGGCGAAGCGACTTCAGCAGCGCTTCAGTCATTTCGGTTTTTGGTATCGTGAACATTTTAAATGGCTGAATTTGGGTGTGTATGGGGTCGTTTTGACTCTCATTTTAGGGTTATTAATTGGGACCCGTTTCTCCAATGCGGTGACCGGGGTGACACCGGTTAAGCTCAACCAGTACGCTAGCTTCCAAAATGGTTCAGGGCAAATGAAGGTGACGTCAGTACAATACAATGCGGCCAAACAATTCATGGTTTTACGCTTTGAAACGCAAGCCGGTAGTGGGACCAGTTCGGATAATGGACTGTCGACAAAGCACCTGGATTGGCAGTTTCAAGTCCTGAATGGGCCGCTGGCCAAAGCTGAAGTGATCCCGACCACCAGCGATAAAGTTGTGGTGGCGGTGCGGCATTTGCCGAAGCAGTTTAAAGCAATGCGTATTACCGTGACCAATGATAATGTCCCGGTAAATCTCGCCGCTGATACGAATTCAAACAGTTCTAAGAATCAAAAGAACGCGCAAAAACAACTCCAGTTTAATGTCTTGCCCAAGCAGGTTAAAACCGAGCATGGGCTGAAGTATGAGGGCCGTAAGGCTTACGCAATTGGGGTGGTTGGCGATGAAATTAAACAGCAGCAAGGGTACATTGCTCAGAACCAACAAAAAATTAAGGACGCAAATCAAGCCATCAATACGGCCAAAGATAACCTGAAACAAAATCAAGCGGATAACCAATACAATACCGCGGGTCAAAAGAAACGAAATGAACAAACGGTGGCCACGTATGAGTCACAAATCAAATCACAAACGGCCACGGTTAAGACCCAACAGGGCAAAATCAAGAGTCACCAAACTAAGATTAAACTGTTGCAACAAGAGCAACGCGACATTCAATCCGGGGCGTATAAGCTACAAGGCTCAGTCGAATTTAGTCGCTTTAAGTAGCGGTTTACAGGATTTGAGAAAGGAAATTTGTGGTGGCAAAACAACAAATTAAAGCGTATCGACGCGATGCATTAACCCAATATGTCACCCCTGTGTTGACCGACACCGCCTTAAAAACTAGTGGGGCTTGGTTGGCTTTTATCGGGATCTTGTACTGGTATTTGATGCTCCAGAGCTTACCCGGATTAATGTTAAAACAATCCAATTCGCAACACCCTCAAGTGATGTTGATGTGGCTGATCGGGTGGCTGGGGTTGTTGGCAACTTTGCGATTTATCAAACCGCAGCCGGCATGGTTGACCCCCGTCAAATGGTCAAAAGCATTCGGGTTAACGACCCTGACGGTCGTGGGGTTATTCGGAAGTCAAATGGCTTTGAGCTGGTTTAATCGCGCCGTTAGTGGTCAGGTCATGACGCCAAATAATGCCGTCTTTGAAGCCCTGTTAAACCAACCGCAATTGACCCTGCTGGTGATGATTGACGCGTTAGTGTTGGGACCGTTAACGGAAGAATTGGTGTTTCGTCAGTGGTGTATTGAACGGCTCCTGGCGCGGCGAAGTGTGGGGACCCGGATCGGAATTAGCAGTGCTTTATTTGCGACAATTCACCTCACCTCGACCCCCGTCGGTTGGCTCATTTATTTTGTTTGTGGCTGTTTATTGGCCACGTTATATGTAAAGACACGGCAGTTACGGTGGTCGTTTGGGGCCCACATGTTGATCAATTTAGCGGCCTTGTTGTAGGTCAAAGGGCGTGGTCATTGTTCTAGAACCAGGGGGCAAACGATCATGCCCTGTTGCGTTAATCAGGGTTAAAAAGGGTGTGCACAAACGTGCACAGAAGCGTGCACAAACGTGCACATTTTAGAAAATCTAGTCGACTCCGAAACCGCCGGTACTACCGGCTATACAGCGAAGCTGTATACTGGTTTCCCTTATGCTCTTTACCATGATCCACCCGGTTTTGGTGTGATTTTGGTCAAAATGACCCCGTGCGTTATGCTGTCACGGGTCACTAAACGGAGGTAGGACACATGCAAGAACTTGGTCAATTTTTAGAATCAATCATCAATAATTTTATCGTTAGTTTTAAAGCAAGCGCTGCACCTGTATTGTCAGCATTGTTGTTATGCTTTTTGGCACAATTGTGTCCATGGATCGAGATTTCCACCTTAAAAGTAAAAGTTGTGACTAAAAACATGCGTAAACGGCATCTATTAATAATGATGTTCGCAATTTGTTGCCTGACTAGTTTGTATATTGTTGTGCTGCTTTTGTGGGCGTTACTGTCCTCAGCGACGTCTTTCTTGATTGCTGGAAAACTCAATGATGATCCGTGGCTACTCTTACAGTTTTTGGTACTTGTCGGGCTGCCTATTGAAATCATTGGTTTAAAAATCATGAAGCATTTGCGTTCTTTCATGATTCGTTTATGGCGGCCACAACGGGTCGTTAAATTCCCGTGCTTTGACGCCACAAACCATTTTGTCTTTCACGCGTCCGTCGACGTTATGAACAGGGCGAAGCACAAAAAAATCGTGTTGCCTCGCAAACTCCTCAACACAACTGAGGGTGCGAAAATTAGCGTGAAAGATTTGCCAGGACTGAACCCTGATGTGCAAGCGTACCTTGAAGACTTGGCCCAAACAATTGGGTACCAAGCCATCGCCCGGTTCGTCGAGACGAAGCTACACAATTCTCAGGAACGAAAGGACAGATGATCGCCATGAATGAATCAATTACTATCCGAGGGATTAAGTCAACAGATAAAGAAAGACTACAAGTGATGGCGAAAGCCAACGGGTACGAAACGCTCAGTGAATTTTTACGGGATCAACTCCAACAAGTGATCCAGACCCAACAGGCTAATGCCTTACAGTCGTATTTGGGCCCAGCGCTGAGTGAAATTAATCTGAGCTTCAATGCTTTTATGCGGGCATTAAATCAGAACACCGAGGGCGTGGCCAAACTCACCCAGCTGGTCGAACAGCTACAAGCCAATGACACGGAACTAACGGAAATCTTACTCAACGATGAAATGGAGGCGGAATCGTGAAAGAGGGACGAATGACAATCAGAATTAACGTTAAAGATCGGGATAAATATCTGGCCGTCAAAGAACTTTTGGGGGCTAACTCCGACAGTGAGACAGTGTCCAAGATGGCTCGGTTATGTTGGCAATTATTTGTCGCCAGTAGTTCCTTGTCGGTCCATGATCGATTAAAAGAACTCTTGCGGGTGCGGGACAATGACTTGACGAAAATTAACCGGCGGTTGACGGCCCAGGGAGATCTGTTGTCGGAAACGTTATACGGTCTGTTGGTAATGTACAAAGCCCTCCATTTGGATAATGACCAACAGCTCCAACAACTGACGAGTATGTACACAGATGGGACGCCAGAAAATGGGATTGTTAAACAATTGCGGGCGCAGGTGATGCGAGATAAAGATCGTAATCAAACCATTAAACGAGAGGGACGAACTGATGAATAACGACGCCGGCACGACCCGTTACGAGCAAGCTTTTAAACTCATTCAAGAGCTCGAGGAATTTAACACGGTGGAAGCTTCCTGGGCTGACTTAATCGGCGACGATGTGAACGGTCGGTTTGTGAAACCGGTGGTTGAGTTGCGTGATCGTGACGGGCGCCCATTCAGTCCCCAAAAGCAACAATGGCTCCGCGAAGCGCGGCAAAAACTTTTGATGATCCGAGAATTATTAGGGGTCGATCAGGGTGCTCAAACCACTAGCCCAATGCGACTTAATCGGCAGTATGCCCGCGCCCTGCGGGCCTTTGATTTATCGTTAGACGCGATTGAAAAAATCATGAATGTGGATCGTTCATATCTACGGTGGAAGTTGAAAATTGGCGACTGCCCACGGTCGGAAGATTATGATGTCCTGTTGCACTGGCAGCGAGTGCCGTTGGTCAGTGACCGGCAATTTATGAAGGGATAGCGGCATGAGTAAAGCAATTTTTAGTGATCCGGGGACGGACACGGCAGCGGTGGTAACGCACTGGCAATACACAGCGCCTAATCAGCAATTTGTGGACTACATGCGCGATCACTTTGGCGATGATGGGGTGACCAAAGTGGCCCCAGAAGACCTGGACCGCATTAAAGAACAGATCCTGAATCAAAGTGGCCAAACTACTGATCACGGGTACGACGAAAACGATGTCAATGGCTATGTAGATTACATGAAACGGGACTACGCGACGGCCGCTGCAACCCCAGAGTTGTTGCCGACCTTTAACGGACAGAAGCTGAATTTTACCCCGACTGATGAGCAGCAGTTACGGGACCAGTTGGATCAAGCGCAAGCCAATGGGTCTATGTTGTGGCAAGGGGTAGTCTCCTTTCGGCATGATTGGTTAAAACAACAAGGCGCTATTGATGAGCAGGGGGTGGTCGATCAGAGCCAAATTAAGCGGGCAATTCAGGCCGCCATGCCGGATCTTATTCGTGATGAGGGCTTATGCGCCGACGCCTTTTGGTGGGCCGACGTCCATTTGA
>NZ_BQXN01000017.1:0-52363 GCF_045862745.1 Furfurilactobacillus entadae
GGATTATTACAACCAAGGCCGAATCAAAACCAAACTAAAAGGCAAGACACCGGTTCAATACCGGCAGCTTGCCCTTCAATCAGTCGCTTAATATACATGTCCAACTTAATGGGTTCACTTCACTTTCCCGAACATTTAGGAAAACAGTCGTTTCTTTAGTTTCATTAACGCACTCGGCTAAGCACACATGGCTAGTTATACTTCTTTTCACCAACGTGTTCAGTTCCTAATTCTGTGAACGAGTAACTGATGGACTCGTTTCGTTTAAACTCGGCCAAACCGTAATCAATAATTTCATCAATCAGGGATGGATAATTAATCCCGGAAACACCCCACATTTGTGGGTACAGACTGATGTTGGTAAAGCCTGGCAACGTGTTTGGTTCGCTGAGGTACGGAACCCCATCTTGTGAAACCAAGAAATCGATCCGGGCTAACCCCTTTAAGCCAAGGGCGACGTACGCATCCAGCCCCATCTTGGTAATTTCATTTGCAAGTGATTCTGGCAGGATCACTGGTAGTTCAAACACAATGCCACTGGCATCCACGAACTTGTTGTTATAGTCGTAGAACGTGTCAGAGTCTGGCACCCGAACGGCCCCCAGTTTTGACGCACGGGGATGTTCATTACCAAGAATCGAAATTTCGATTTCCTGTGGATGATCAACCGCTTCTTCAGCCAGGACTTTGAAGTCATATTGTAGAGAATCCGCCAAACCAGCGTCAAATTCTTCTTTGGTTGACACCTTGTGAATCCCCACGGATGAGCCTTGGTTAGCAGGCTTCAAAAACATCACCCGGCCAACCTTTGCAGCAACCGTGTCGTAATCCATCTGGTCCTTGTTTTCAGGGGTAATCACCACGTACTCCGTGTTGCGAACGTGCGCTTGGTTCAGGATCCGTTTAGTCATGTCCTTATCAAACGAGACGGCGGATGCTAACACATTACTTCCGATGTAAGGCTTCTTCAGGAGCTTAAACAACCCCTGAATGGTCCCATCTTCACCAAGATTTCCGTGGATAACGGGATAGAACAAATCGATGTCCTTCACTTCGCTAAGCGCCAGCACTGGTGCAAGTGGGTTAGATTGATCAATCTTCGGTAGTTCTTCGGCCACAACAACGTCTTCAGGTTCACCATCGAAAATCCGGTGTGATGCCTTGTTTCCTAGTAAAACGCCATCCTTGGTGAACATAAACAGGCTAACGTCGTACTTATCCTTGTCCATGGCATCGTAAATGTTGTGCGCAGAACGCTTTGAAACGTCATGCTCTGAGGAGTTACCACCAAATAATAACGCGATGTGCAACTTTTTCTTGTCCATAAAATTCCTCATCCTATTCTTCGCTTTTTAATCGGTCTGTTGATAGAACCTTAAGTATACCAGACCGAACCCGAAACGACCAAAAAACCGCCGCATAAACTTTAGTTACGACATAAAGTCCCGTTCCACTTCGAGTGCAGCGGTAATGGCCTCTGGATAGTCATCACGCAACAACATGGCGGTCGCCAACCGGGAACGATTGAAGAGCTTATTCCACCCTGCCTCCTCGTTTGGCTGTGGTTGATTGCTTAACACGGCCCGCCACTGGTGCCACTCTTGCAAAAAGGCCTGGGTGTATAAATCGTTCATGTTTAGAAGCGTTGCAAAATAAGCAGCGAGACGCCGATTTTCACCAGCAATCAGCGGGGTGCCTAACCGTCGGTACTTCCGCAGTAAGACCACCATCATAAGCAGTTTGTCCGCCCGACTTAATAACTGACTTTCTGCCAGCTCATCAAGCATGTTGCCAATGTGGGTGTACGCGTGCGCCCATCCCGTGGTGCCGACAAACCCACGTGTATCGTCCTCAAGGGCTATGTAAGTCAACACTTGATCAACCAGGCGGTCCATCATCTCAGGCGTCATAAACGCCGTCCCGACCCGATCAACATAGACGAATAATGACAGCACCATCATGGCAAATGACCGCCCGTAGATCCCGTCATTAGTGGGCTCCGTGATGTGGTCAAAAAGAACTTTATCCTGCAATAACGCGTTCATCACCAACCGCATCTGGTCAGCCGTTAACACGTGTTGTTGCACGGCGTCATTCAAAAAGTAATAAACGCCCTGGTCTCGCACCGTTAGATCAGTACTCCCCAAATGACCAAGCAACATTAGCAACTGCTCGTCTGTCACGCTATCTAAGGTGCCGCTTTGGAGCTCACGGTTCAACGTTGCCACCAGGGCACGAATCCCGTCCTCATCATCAGGGAGTGTCACCGGCGTTGCATCATTATGTGGTGCTGCTGCCAAAACATGGGCAACCCGGCTCCCAAGTGATTGATAGATCGTTCCGGCCTGTAACTGTTGCCGAAGGTCTTGTAACGCCTGTCTAACCACCGTTACCTGTTTTAACTCCTCTGTCATCTTCCATCCGTCCCTTCTTACTATCCTTTCATCTTAACGGCCAGTGACAGCTGACGCAACTTACTGGCCTTTTGTAACACACAACAGTCGCCGTTTTATTTAAAGAGGCCTATACTGAACACATTATTCTGATGAAAGTAAGTGATTTTTATGCAACCCCTAATTGGTATTGGCACCAACCACCTCATTCGCCCCAGCGACCATTTTGATGATAATTACGTTGACTACACACAAAAGAACTATGTCGCTAGCGTTACCGCAGCTGGTGGCCTTCCCCTTTTACTGCCCATCGGTGATCCCCAAACGGCCGCAGCCTACATTGAGCACGTCGACGGCCTTCTCTTAACCGGTGGCCAGGATGTGACCCCCAGCCTGTACGGTGCAGAACCTGAGCCAGTTAACCAGTTAAACGACCTCGCTCGTGATCAATTTGAACAGGCATTGATCAAAGCGGCCATTGCGGCCCACAAGCCGATTCTCGGTATTTGCCGCGGTTTGCAAATCATTAACGCAACGCTAGGTGGGACGAACCTTCAAGATATCGCCAGTCACGTGAACAATGCCATTGCCCACAATCAGTACCCAACGGCGTGGGCGACCCCCACTCACGGGATAACCACCACCCCCAACAGCCGCATGCAGGCCGTGTGGGGCGATCACGGCCAGGTTAACTCATTTCACCACCAAGCAGTGCAGCAACCTGCTCCTGGTCTCACCGTCACCGCAACCGCGACTGATGGTGTTATTGAAGCCGTTGAAGACGTGACCCGTCAACTCGTTGCCGTTCAGTTTCATCCTGAAATGATGGCGGCGACTGATTCCCACGCAGCGGCCATTTTTAGCGGCTTCGTCACTGCCGCAACCCACTAATAACACAAAAGACACTTGTCGATGATGATCGACAAGTGTCTTTTTGTTAAGTCATTGGATTACTTTGCTGGGGTAAATGTTAATAACCACGCTTCGTCCCAGTCGCCATTTAGCGCATCTGTTCCGTCAGCTAACGCAGGATTCAACCCGGTCACCGTTCCACTGATTGGACTTGGCATGTCAGAAACGGCTTTTTCAGCTTCCATGCTGACAAACGTTTGCCCGGCCACAAGTTCACTGCCAACCTTGGGCAAGTCAATGTACGTCACGTTGCCAAGTTCATCCTGAGCGTCTTTACTAAGCCCTAGCTTCGTACCCTCATCCGTTGTTTTTGTCCAAAAGTAACGTTCTGCATCGTTATTCATCATCATAACCTCGCTTTAGTTTAAGTTATTTAAACCGTGAATCATTACTAAACATATAACTCGTGTAGTGATACCGCATTGACATAATCAATCCGATCCCAATGAGGTTCCCAATCAAGGCAGAGCCCCCCTGACTAACAAAGGGCAACGGAATCCCGGTCAATGGTAGCAATCCGATCGTCATCCCCACGTTTTCAAACACGTGGAATAAGATCATCATCACCACACCGGTTGCAATGTAGGCATAGAATTCATTCTTTGTATCAAACGTGACCCGGACCATCTGCCAAATCAGGAAGAAATACAAGATAATGAGCAGTAAGCCGCCCACAAACCCGAAGTTTTCACCAATAACAGAAAAAATCATGTCCGATTCACGAACGGGAACGTAAACGTGTGAAACGTTAAAGCCCGTTCCGAACAGACCACCAGAACCGATGGCCTTCATACTTTGCCATAACTGATAACCCTGGTTGGTGGTATCGGCATTTGGGTGCAACCACGTGTCGACCCGCGCAAATTGATAAGATTGAAAGCCAAGGTGGCCCAAAATGGCCCGGCCCCAGTCAGTGATCACCAACGTTAAGGCCCCGCCACCAATAACGGCGGCCCCAATAAACGTTGGGGCTAAAATGCGCCACGTCACCCCGGACACCAAAATCATTCCGGCAAAGATGGCGCCGAACACCAAGTTCGTCCCAAAGTCATTTTGAAGCTTCATCAGAATGAAAATGGGTAACGTCCAGGCAAACATTTTTCCAATCAACAACCAGTCGGTCCGCACTGTGTGGGTGGGATACTCAGTGTTGTGCATGGAAATGACCCGCGCCATCATCAAAATGTACGCTGGTTTCATAACTTCCGACGGTTGAAACGTCAACGGTCCGATTGCAAACCAACTGCGGGCCCCCGTTTGAACGTAGTACGCCCGACTGTAGAAGACGAGCACCGCGACCAATAGGAAAATCCCAACACCGTATGCTAGCGGTGCCAACTTCCATAACTGTTCTGAATCAAACTGCATTAACACAACAATCGCAACCGTTCCGATCACGTACCACACGATTTGGGTAATCACCTGTTTGGAGATGCTGATTGCCTTCGTATCATGTGACGCCGCCACGTAAATGGAGGCAATTCCGATTAACGCCAGCATGAGGACACAAAAAATGATGCCCCAATCGATGCGTGAATCTAGGTTTTTTTCATTCCGACTAGCAGAATTTCGTTCTCGTTGCACGTTTGGCCTCCTTCACAGGGTTCCATCATGCCGTGCCGTTAGCTTCCACGGTCGCCGCATAAATGAAACGACTAACCATGTAGGTTATATTCCGCCAGAATGGCCTGAAGGGCCTCTTCTTGGCTCTTAACGGTGAATTTTTGCCCTGCCGTCATGGTGGCCGTAAACTTCTTGCCATCTTCGGTCGCTTCAATTTCACCAATTGCCTGTTTGTTTACTAATACTTCTTCAATTTCCTTACCGTTAACCGTTTTTTCTTCGATTGACACCGGAATTGTTTTATCTTTTTTTGCCATGCTGTTCTCCATGAATGTACGCCGCCACAATCGGATCCATGTCTTGCGGGTCAGGATTGCGTCGAACGGTAAAGTAATCGGGAACCGGATCATAGCCGCCACGAACAAACGGGTTACACCGTAAAATTCGGGCAAGCCCCATCACAGTTCCTTGTATTGCACCACGCTTTTTTAACGCATCAAGCATGTAATTAGAACACGTTGGGTAATACCGACAGCTCGGTGGAAATAACGGTGAAATGAACCGCTGGTACCCGTGAATCAATGCAGTTAACAACCATTTCACAATGACCACCTCCACTCGGTTAGTCTTTTGCTTTACCGTTCATCCGTTCTAATAACTGCCCAGCACCCTTCGCCACGTTGTCCAGTGGTTGTTCAGACACCATGACTGGCACTTGCAGTTCTCGGGAAATCAATTGATCTAAACCGTTTAACAAGGAGCCACCACCGGTCAGGATGATCCCACGGTCGATGATGTCTGCGGCAAGTTCTGGTTGGATCCGTTCAAGAACACCGTGCGCAGCCTCAACAATTTGTTGTAAGGTCTCGTGCAACGCTGATTCGATCTCGTTTGCGTTGATTTCCACAGAGTGTGGCATCCCGTTAACATTATCACGACCACGAACTTCCATTGTTTCTGGTTCATCTTCCACAACGGCGGTTCCAATTTTGATCTTAATGTTTTCAGCAGAATGTTCACCAATCACCAATCCGTGTTCCCGCTTAACGTATGCGGCAATGTCCGCGTTCATTCGGTCACCGGCCATCCGCAACGAGGTACTTGCCACAATGTCGCCAAGTGACAATACAGCAATGTCGGACGTCCCCCCACCAATATCGATCACCATGTTACCCGTGGCTTGGTACACGTCTAACCCGGCACCAATTGCGGCAACCTTTGGCTCATATTCGAGGTAAACCTTGGCACCACCGGATTTTTCAGCGGCCTGAATGATGGCCTTGCGTTCAATCTCCGTGATGTTCGTTGGCGCACAGATCATGATGTTTGGGCGTGACATAAAGCCCTTCACATTTAATTTATTAATAAAGTAGGACAGCATTTCTTCTGTTACATCAAAGTCTGAGATCACCCCATCCTTTAATGGTCGAATCGCGCGGATGTTGCTGGGGGTCCGACCAACCATTCGGTAAGCTTCTGATCCCACAGCTAGCACGCGCTCTGTCTTGGTATCTATGGCAACAACGGACGGTTCGTCTAAGACGATGCCCTTGCCAACAACGTAGATCAACACGTTGGCCGTGCCTAAATCGATCCCAATATCCTTAGCCATGTTAAACTCCTTTCAAAACGCACAATTTCAATGCACAATTATAGCACAAGATGAACCGGTTCGTCAGTAGCATCCTTCCGGTTAACGCTACGGGCAGTAGGGAAGTCAGCTAACCTTGTGTTTTCATTAAAATCCCCGTAAGAATCACTTCAATCATTAAACCACTACACCCCCATTCACGGGTTTAGTCTAGGCATCCGTCACACTAAAAAACTGACGCTCCAAAGTTACGGAACGTCAGTCATTTGCATGAACTGGTGCTTACACCTGTTCTATAAAATTTTTAATGATTGATCTGAAATAATGGCTTGCAAATCTGTGGCCATGTCCACACGAACAATTTCAGCGCCCAGTGCCGCTAACTTGGTGTGGAAATCACAGTACCCACGATCAAGGTAGTTCAAGTTGGTCACTGTCGTATAGCCGGTTGCTGCAAGTCCCGCTAAAACAAGTGCCGCAGCGGCCCGTAAATCAGTGGCCCCAACCTCAGCACCACTAAAGTCCGTCGGCCCTTGGAGGGCAACCGTGTTCCCCTCAATTGTAAACTTCGCGTTCATCCGGCGAAGTTCATTAAGGTGGTTGAACCGGTTTTCAAACACTGTTTCAGTCAACGTGCTGGTTCCGGTTGCCATTAACTGAAGCACGGAAACCTGTGGTTGCATATCCGTTGGAAAACCTGGGTGTGGTGACGTCTTAACATCCGCTGGTTGGAGTGTCTTAGGCCCAATAATGCGGAGGCCACCGGCTTCTTCTTGCACCGTTACGCCCATCTCTAACAGTTTTGAAATCAGGGGCTTGTTATGCTCAGGAATTGCGTCAGCAATCAACACGTTTCCCTGGGTGATGGCCGCAGCCACCATAAACGTCCCGGCTTCAATACGATCTTGAACCACGCTGTGCTCACAACCATGAAGGGCGGAAACCCCTTCGATCCGAATTGTTTCCGTCCCAGCGCCGAAGACGTGGGCCCCCATTTTATTGAGCACGTTGGCTAAGTCCACGATTTCTGGTTCGCGGGCAACGTTTTCAATCAATGTTGTTCCTTGTGCTAACGTTGCGGCCATCATGATGTTTTCAGTGGCCCCCACACTTGGGAAATCAAGGTAGATATTGGCCCCTGTCAGGTGGTCCGCATTGGCTTCAATGTAGCCATCATGCTGTTCAATCGTAGCCCCTAATGCTTCAAATCCCTTTAAATGTAAGTCAATTGGCCGACTACCAATGGCACATCCACCTGGCATCGCAACGCGTGCTCGACCAACTCGGGCTAATAATGGACCCATGACGACCATTGACGCACGCATCTTTGAAACGTACTCAAACGGCGTCTCTGAACCAAGTTGGCGTGTCGCATCGTAGGTAACCGATTTACTTTGTTGATCAAAATTAACATCGATGTTTAAAAAGCTCAGCACCTTGTTCATCAAGTAAACATCTGATAGCGCCGGGACGTTCGTTAATGCTAATTCGCCAGATGACGCTAAGATGGCTGCTGCTTGAATTGGCAACACAGCATTTTTGGCGCCTTCAATGTGAACCGTTCCTGATAGCGGTTGACCGCCATGAACGATGATTTTTTCCATTGGTATGTTCCTCCAAACTGACATGAATTCGTTAATCTTGTGATTGATGGGCCAACGCGCCTTTGTTACGGTTGGTAGCCGATCAATGTTTGTGTTAAATCAATAAAAAACGAGCTGCATGTGTAACCCACGGTAATGGCCAGCAAAACTAACAGAAGCTGCGCCTGCCGTGGGTACATTGGCATGATTTTAACGAGCGGTAATGGTCGCAATGCCCAAAAAGCAAGCCAAATAAAGGCCAACTGCACCACAATCTTAATCACCGCTGAAAACCCGTAAACTGCCATTTTGCACCTCGCTAATTTATACACGCCAGTTTAGCATAAAAATCAAGCCCGCGTCGTGATATTTCACTCAAAAAAAGAGACTTACTAAAATTTTAGTAAGTCTCTTTACTGGTGAAATTAATTGCACTACCGGTTACGGTTATGCGAACCAACGTTGATTCGGTTAATCGCCCGACGCAAGGCCACTTCCGCCCGCCGTAATTCAGCGGTGTCGTGAACCTGTTGCGCATGTTGAATGGCATTTTGTGCACGGGTCCGTGCACTTTCAGCCCGGGTAATGTCGATATCAGACTGTTGTTCAGCAGAATCGGCAACAATGGTTGCCACATTATCTGAGAATTCAACAAAGCCACCGTTCACGGCGATTTCATCTTCATCACTAGAATCATGCTTAACCCGAATTTCATCAATTTCCAAAGCCGCAATCAATGGCACGTGGTTTGGTAAAATCCCAATTTCCCCGTTCGTTGTTTTCGCAACAAACATGGTTGCTTGGTCATTTTCGTAACACGTTCCATCGGGCGTCACAATGGTGACAGTCAGTTGAGGTTCAGCCATTGTTCATTGCCCCCTTAATTGTTACCTTGTAGTTGCTTGGCCTTAGCGACCGCCTGATCAATCGTTCCGACAAGTCGGAATGCTTCTTCAGGAAGGTCATCGTATTTACCGTCCAAGATTTCTTTAAAGTCGTTAACCGTATCTTCAACAGATACATATTGACCATCGATCCCAGTAAACTGTGACGCAACGGAGAATGGTTGACTCAAGAAGTTTTGGATCCGGCGAGCACGAGCAACGATTGTTTGTTCTTCATCAGACAATTCATCCATCCCAAGAATTGAGATGATGTCTTGTAACTCATGGTACCGTTGCAAAATCTGTTGAACCCGGCTAGCAACATCGTAATGTTCCTGACCAACGATTTCAGGTGTTAATGCTGAAGAAGTTGATTCAAGTGGGTCAACGGCAGGGTAGATCCCCTGTTGTGTCAGGTACCGTTCCAAGTTCGTCGTTGCGTCCAAGTGCGCGAACGTCGTTGCAGGGGCCGGGTCGGTATAATCATCGGCTGGCACATAAACGGCTTGGATCGACGTAATGGAACCTTTTTGAGTTGAAGTGATTCGTTCTTGCAGTTGACCCATTTCAGTTGCTAACGTTGGTTGGTAACCAACGGCTGAAGGAATCCGCCCTAACAGAGCTGACACTTCTGAACCGGCTTGGGTAAACCGGAAGATGTTATCGATGAAAAGTAACACGTCTTGGCCCTTAACATCACGGAAGTATTCCGCAATTGTCAAACCAGTTAAGGCAACACGCATCCGGGCACCAGGTGGTTCATTCATCTGACCATAAACCATGGCCGTCTGTTTAAGAACACCTGATCCTTTCATTTCAAAGTACATGTCGTTACCTTCACGGGTCCGTTCACCAACACCGGTGAACACAGAAATCCCGTTGTGGCCTTGCGCGATGTTATGAATCAGTTCTTGAATCAGAACCGTCTTCCCAACACCGGCACCACCGAAGAGTCCGACCTTACCACCACGGACATATGGGGCAAGTAAATCGATAACCTTAATCCCTGTTTCAAGGATTTCGGTACTGGTTGCCAACTGGTCGTAGTCAGGTGCTTCCCGGTGAATCGGGTCGCGCTGAACATCTGGACCTAAGTCTGCACCGCCGTCAATTGGTTCCCCGAGGACGTTGAATACCCGTCCCAACGTTTCTTCACCAACGGGAACAGAGATTGAATGACCTGTGTCTTCGACTTCCATCCCACGTTGTAAGCCATCCGTTCCATCCATGGCAATCGTCCGAACAACTCCGTCACCTAATTCCAAGGTAACTTCGACCGTCAGATCCTTATCATCGGAACGTTTAACTTGAAGCGCGTTGTTAATGGCAGGTAATGTGCCATCCAGAGGGAATTCAACGTCAACAACGGGTCCGATAACTTGAACAATCTTACCAGAACTCATTCGCGTTTCTTCCTTCCATCATTTTTTCAACCATAACGGAGTTCCCTCACATTATGGACTTTAACCACCTAGCCTAACGCAGCTTGACCACCAGTAATTTCGGTGATTTCAGTCGTAATCGCACTCTGACGAGCACGGTTATACTGAAGGCTCAAACTGTCGATTAAGTCCTGGGCATTATCAGAGGCAGTCTGCATCGCAGTAGAACTTGATGCGTGCTCTGATGTCTTCCCATCAAGGATCGCGCCGTAAACTAAACTCTCAGCATACTGTGGCAGAACAACTTGAAGAATCTCCTCTGCAGAAGGTTCTAGTTCATATTCTGGCGTAATGCTGATTGTATGATCATCCGGCTGAACTGCTTCATCCCCGTCTGGCTTAGATTCCGCCACCGTTTCGCCCGTGATGGGTAACATCCGGGTGGAACGGAAACGTGAGGTCAAACGGTTCACAAAGTGGTTGTAACAAACATACAGCTCGTCAAAAACTTCATCGTTGTACATTGCGGTCACGGTCTTCACGATTTCCCGAACTTCAATAAAAGTCGGAACATCGCTTACACCACGATACTCATAGGCAACGTTCATGCCGCGCTTCTTATAGAAGTCGGCCCCGTTACCACCAACGGCCATAATGACATAGTCATTTTCCGTCCGGCCATGTTCTTTGATGAAATCATTGGTTGCCTTAATGATGCTACTGTTATAACTCCCCACTAACCCACGGTCTGAGGTAATAACCAACAAGCCGGTTTTCTTAACCGGCCGTTGTGCCATCAAGCTACTAACAGGCACGTCGTCAGTCTTATTGGAAGCCGCCGCATCAACGGTGGCTGTTTCCAATAAGTGAGAGGCAGCGAGGTGAGTCACAACGCTTTCGACCTTTGATGCATAAACTTGATAACCAGCGGTATGGCGCTGAATTTGGCTTAATTTTGACGTTGACACCATTTGCATGGCCGTCGTAATTTGAGCGGTATTCTGCGTTGAACTAATCCGGCGTTTAACTTCGTTTAATGCTGCAGGCATTTGCTCACCTTCCCTTCAACTAGTTAGCAGCTGCGTCAGTTGCAGCCTTAGTTGGTTGGAAATTCTCACCAAATGCACTGATTGCAGCCTTCATGGCGTCATCATCTGGCAACGCACCCGTTGACTTGATGGTGTCCAACAGATCTGCATGGTTAGCATCGAAGTCATCGAACAGTTCTTCTTGGAACCGGGCGATGTCATCAGTGTCCACTTGATCCAAGAATCCACGTGTCAAGGCATACAAGATCACAACCTGCTTTTCAACAGCAAGTGGTGCATGAAGTGGTTGTTTCAGAACTTCAATGGTCCGTTTCCCACGGTTCAACCGGTCTTGGGTCGCTTGATCCAAGTCGGAGCCGAACTGTGCGAAGGAAGCCAATTCTGCGTATGAAGATAAGTCCAAACGCAATGTCCCGGCAACCTTCTTCATGGCCTTAATCTGGGCATCCCCACCAACACGAGAGACAGACGTCCCGGCGTCAATGGCTGGCCGAACACCTGAATAGAATGAATCAGAGTTCAGGAAGATTTGTCCATCGGTGATGGAAATAACGTTAGTTGGAATGTAGGCTGAAACGTCACCAGCTTGCGTTTCGATGATTGGTAAGGCAGTCATTGAACCACCACCCATTTCATCACTCAACTTAGCGGCACGTTCAAGCAAACGTGAGTGGGTGTAGAAAATGTCCCCAGGGTAAGCTTCACGACCTGGTGGCCGACGCAAAATCAAGGACAGTTCACGGTAAGCAACGGCTTGCTTGGAAAGGTCATCATAAATGATCAACACATGCTTGCCGTTGTACATGAACTCTTCACCCATTGCTGCACCAGCATATGGTGCTAAGTACAACATTGGCGCAGGTTCAGAAGGACCTGCAGAAACAACGATTGTGTAATCCATGGCCCCAAGTTGGCGCAGTGTTTCAACTTGTGAACGCACTGTTGATTCCTTTTGACCGATCGCAACATACACACAAATCATGTCTTGATCCTTTTGGTTAACAATCGTATCAATGGCCAATGACGTCTTCCCTGTCTTCCGGTCACCGATGATCAACTCACGTTGACCACGGCCAATCGGAACAAGGGCGTCAATGGCTTTGATCCCGGTCTGTAATGGTTCACTAACGGACTTCCGCTGCATAACACCAGGAGCTTTGTATTCAACAGGACGGGTGTGATCAGTCTTGATCTCACCCTTCCCATCGATTGCTTGCCCCAGTGAGTTCACAACGCGGCCAATTAAAGCATCACCAACGGGAACTTCCATGATCCGGCCCGTCCGTTTAACGGATGAACCTTCTTGGATCCCGTCGTAAGCACCCAAAACAACGATTCCGACATCATCGGATTCGAGGTTTTGAACCATGCCATAGACACCGTTGTCGAACTCAAGCAGTTCGCCAGCTAAAGCATTATCCAGACCATGAGCACGGGCAACCCCGTCACCGACGTAGGTTACTGTTCCCGTTTCTTCAACGGTCAGCTCTTCTTGATAATTCTCAAGTTGTTGCTTAATGAGAGCGCTGATTTCTTCAGCTTTGATGCTCATGCGGATTTCACCTCTTTGCAAAGAATTTTATCGCGTCAATGCTTGACGGATATGAGCTAACTGTGTGCGAATCGAACCATCGATCACCGTGTTGTTGCTGTTGACGATAACGCCACCAACAATTTCAGGATCAACAAGCTGGTTCACATGCACTGTTTTGGCACCCACACGGTTAGCAATGCTAGCGGCTAACCGCTGTTGCTGCTCATCACTAAGCGCAACAGCAGTGGTCACATCAGCATAAACAGTTTGGTTTTGTTCATCATAGAGTCGTTTGAACTCATCAATGATTGCGACCGTGTCATTCAACCGGCCGTAGTCGAAAAGCATTTGCAAGAAATTATGGACGAGCGGACTAGCCGCGTCCAGCAAAGGCTTCAAGAGGGCTTCTTTCTCAGGGTTCTGTAAGCCAGCACCTGTCAAAACCGTGCCTAACGTAGGAACGGATTGAAAAACACCTTGGACTTGGATGAGCTCGTCATAAACAGACTCTAGTTGCTGACGATCGCTGGCAGCGTCAAACATGGCACGGCCGTAACGACGCGCAACTTGTGTTTTAGCGAGTTTGGTCATCTTTTCCCAACCCTTCGATATAAGAATCAATCAATGCCTTTTGATCATCGGCATTCAATTGCTTGTGAATGATCTTGGAAGCAATCTCAATAGATAAATCAGCCACGTCTTTACGTGCACTAACTAAGGCGTCCTGGCGTTCTTGATCAATGTCAGCCGTTGCGTGTTCGCGCAATGATTGAGCATCAGTCTGAGCCTGGGCGATGATTTGATCACGTTGCTCGTTCCCCGTTGTTTTGGCATCAGCCACAATGGTTGCTGCTTCTTGGTGCGAGTTTGCGAGTGCGTCGCGGCGTTGTGTTGCTAAATCAGCAGCATCGGCACGTGACTTTTCAGCGGAATCAATGTCGTCAGCGATTTTAGTCGCCCGTTCATTCATCATCTTCGTCACTGGTTTCCATGCGAAAACCTTGACGAGCCACATCAGTAACACGAAAGCGACCATGTAGAAAAGCATGTCTCCGTAATCGAAACCCTTTTCAGCCGCCATTACTAATGGTGAAAACATCTATTGGCACCTCCCTTGTCAGAATTTAGTTGTTCTTAGTCAAAAACTACTTGTTCATAACTAAGAAGGCAATAACGATTGAAATGATTGGCATGGCTTCGATCAAACCAACACCAATGAACATCGTTCCACGCAGTTGACCTGATAGTTCTGGCTGACGAGCCATCCCATCCAAGGTCTTGGAAATAACCATCCCGTCACCGATTCCGGCACCGATGGCAGCCGCAGCAGCGGCGATCCCAGCAGCAATTGCTCCCATAATATTGAATCCTCCTAAAAATTTTTTATTCCTCAGCTGTAACTTTCCGAGAAATGTATACCGTGCTTAAGGTTACAAAAACATAGGCTTGGATTGCCCCGATAAATACCGAGAATCCCTGCCAAGCAATCTCGAGTGGTAACGCCACAATGATGGTTGGAAGACCATGTGAAAATGCTAGCCCTCCGATCAATTTAAGTAACGTTTCACCAGCGAAGATGTTCCCGTATAGCCGCAAAGCTAACGTTAACAAGTTCGTGAATTCTTCGACGAGGTTAATTGGTAGTAACGCCGCAAATGGCTTTAAGTAAGAATTTGATACATAACCACCAAAACCGTACTTCACAACACCCAAGAAATGCGCTAACGCAAGTGTAACCATAGCCATTGTTAGTGTCATTACAGGGTCAGCCGTTGGACTCTTAACGTACTCCGTACCGTTTACCGCCACCTGAAGGAACAAGCCCATCTGGTTAGCAAAGAATACAAATAAGAAGAGCGTAAATGCAAATAGTCCTAACTGACCGCCATCACGTCCAGGTAATTGCCCACGAACAATTCCGTTCGTAAAATCAATCACCCATTCCAAGATGTTTTGTCCACCCGTCGGCTTCATCGCGATCTTTCTTGAAAGAAAGAAAATAAAGAAGAACACTAGGGCAAACGCAATTGTCACAGAAATGACGTTGGCAGTGTGAAAAGTCAGCCCCAAAAATTGGAAGGAATCCACTAAATATCACCTCTTTTCGTAACCTTAGTTGTCTTGCAATATTGTGAACCAGCCCAATTGTCGCCATAATGGCCACAACAAACCAGGCCCCTGCTGTTCAAAATACAAAAACATGATACCACCATTGAAATGCATTCGCAAAAGAATTTCAGGAATCAAATTGACTTCTCATTCTTACTGCCACAAGGTTTTATATCGTTTGAAACCGTTACCATCAACTGTGAGAAAATAATTTTCATTTGATTAATCATTGATCGTCTAAACGGATTCGCCCACCTGCTACCAATTTAACTGTTTATATTATAGGAAGATTCTTTTTTACGAACGGTTAATTTTTTCACGTCAAACCCTGAACCAACGCCATTAGTGCGTGCAAAAAAACAGGCTATCAGCGCGATTACTCACAATGACAACCTGTTTTCAATTACTTGGTCCCGAATAACCGGTCACCAGTGTCCCCTAATCCAGGGACAATGTAGCCATCTTCATTAAGCTTTTCATCCAGTGCAGCTGTGTAAATGTCCACATCTGGGTGGGCCTTTTGTAAAGCTTTTACACCCTCTGGTGCGGCCACTAAACACATAAACTTAAAGTTATTTGCGCCACGTTGTTTTAAAGCATCGATTGCCATGATGGCTGAACCACCGGTCGCTAACATTGGGTCAACCACAAAAATCTGGCGTTGATCAATGTCAGCTGGCATCTTCACAAAGTATTCCACTGGTTGCAGGGTTTCTTCATCCCGATACATTCCAATGTGGCCGACCTTAGCAGCCGGAATCAAGTTCAAGAACCCGTCAACCATGCCTAAACCAGCACGAAGAATTGGCACAATTGCCAACTTCTTCCCGGCCAGCTGCCGCTTTGTCGTTGTGGCAACGGGGGTTGTGACGGAAACGTCTTCCAACGGCATGTCACGTGAAACCTCATATGCCATTAGCGTTGAGATTTCGTTGACCACTTCACGGAACACCTTGGTCCCAGTGTCCTGGTTACGAATGATGGTTAACTTATGCTGAATTAACGGATGATCAAGAACTTGAAACTTCCCCATGGGATGCCACACTCCTTTTATATTCTGCTCTCAATTTTAGACGATTTCCCCTTCAAACGCGAGGCCTATCTGCAATTAATTCACATTAATTGGGTGGGCAGCAGTTAACGTCGTGACCGCCGCTAACACTTGTTCAGCGACGGCGGCATCTTCTGGATGGTGAATCATCGTTAAAATCAAGTTCGCAACCTGTTCACAGTCCGCTTCGTTAAACCCTCTGGTGGTTATTGCTGGTGTTCCCACCCGCAATCCAGACGTCACCCGCGGGCCCTCTGGATCATTTGGAATGGCTTCCTTGTTCGTTGTAATGTGCACCCCATCCAATAAATCTTGGAGCGCCGCCCCTGTCAGCGAGGTGTACGTCAAGTCCAGAGTCATTAAATGATTATCGGTGCCACCCGTGAGCACCCGAACGTCTGGGTCAGCTTCAAAAACTGAGGCCATTGCTTTAGCATTTTTAATGATCTGCTCAGCATATGTTTTAAACGTTGGCTGTAACGCCTCGCCAAACGCCGCGGCCTTTCCGGCAATCACGTGTTCTAATGGCCCACCCTGGGTACCTGGGAACACTGCCGAATTTAATTTCTTTGCATAGGCCGCCTTTGCAAGGATCAAGCCACCACGAGGTCCCCGCAGGGTTTTATGCGTTGTGGACGTCACAACGTCCGCATACGGCAACGGACTAACGTGAAGCCCCGTTGCCACTAGCCCCGCAATGTGAGCCATGTCGACCATCAGTTTAGCGCCCACTGCATCTGCAATGTCACGAAAGGCCTTAAAATCGATCTCCCGACTGTACGCCGATGCCCCGGCCACAATCAATTGAGGTTTAACCGTCTGCGCCTGTTTTAAAATGGCATCGTAATCCAGCCGGTCCGTTGTTGGATCGACATGGTAACCGTAAAACGTATACGTCTTCCCACTGAAGTTCACCTTGGAACCGTGGGTTAGGTGGCCCCCGTCATCCAGTGACATACCAAGCACCACGTCTCCTGGCTTGATTAACGCCATGTAGGCGGCCATGTTCGCTTGGGACCCAGAATGTGGCTGGACGTTGGCATATTCTGCGCCAAACAGTTGTTTTGCCCGGTCAATGGCCAGTTGCTCCACAACATCAATGTATTCACAACCACCGTAGTACCGGTGCCCAGGATACCCTTCCGCATACTTATTGGTCAGCACCGATCCCTGTGCTGCTCGAACGGCATCTGAAACGATGTTTTCTGATGCGATTAATTCAATTGTCGTTTGCTGCCGTGTGCCTTCATTGTTAATTGCGTTCCATAAATCCGGATCGACCGTCCGGTAATCTTCACTAGTCATTGGCAACCCTCCGTCATTTTCGTTTGCTAACGTTTTATTACGCCAAGTTTACCCCATCATGATTTCTTATGGCAATCAGGAACTGTTTTAAATCTAGTGACCACCGTCATTTGGTTTCGCACCAAAATAAAAACGCCGACTTCTCAATTGAGAAATCGACACGTAATTTTACCATTTATGCCATCGTGGACGAGAAGAACACGTTGCCAGCTGCTTTTTTCAACCGGTTCATGTACGCCAATCCGAGACCAGATTCAGCAAAGCCTTCCGCCAAAATGTTGTGAACGGCACCTTCATCATCAAAATGACGCAAACCGGCAAACAATGCATGGCTTGCCCCGGCAACGTTACTCCCCAATGGAAAAATCTCCACATTGGCGGGAATGGTCAGTCCGTCTAACCGCCCTGTGGTGGCCATCAAACCAACCGGACCATCCTGCTTAGCTGCCCACGTCAGTGCCGCCGCCCAGTCACCGTCGTTCACGATTTCCACCTGGGCTGCTGGTGCGTAATGTTTATACTTCATCCCCGGTGCCTTTGGTGTTTCTTTTGCGCCAACTTTGTGTAGCTCCGTAGCAACCGGCTCATGAATTACCGCCTCGATCTGCTCAGGGGTCACCGCGCCAGGCCGCAAAATTGCCGGGTGACCCGTTGACATGTCAAGAACCGTTGACTCAACACCAACCGTGGTTGGCCCATCGTCAACAATGCCGGCAATTTTTCCTTGAAGATCGTGGTAGACATGTTGGGCCGTTGTGGGACTTGGTTTACCAGATGTGTTGGCTGACGGGCCAACCATGGGCCGCCCCAGTTCCTTAATCAAGGCTAACGTTGTGTCGTTTGCCGGAAACCGAAAGGCAGCGGTCGATAATCCACCCGTCACTGCTTTTGAGAGAGCACCCGGTTTCAACTTAAAAATCATTGTCAGCGAGCCTGGCCAAAACGCATCCATCAGTGCTAACGCAGCGTCTGACAGTGGTTCTGTTAGTGCCGTTACCGTTGCAATGTCTGCAACGTGCACAATCAGCGGGTTATCACTCGGCCGCCCTTTCGCTGCATAAACCTGTTTAACCGCGGCCTCATTGAATGCATCCGCTCCCAGGCCGTACACCGTTTCTGTGGGAAAAGCCACCAGTTGCCCGGCACGAAGCGCTGCCGCAGCGGCAGGTAACTCCTGCTTTGAAAAAATTGTTGTTTCCATTATTAACGTCTCCTTTACCCCAACGTAACCCGAACCATCCGGTCATGGCCTGTAATGTCCTGCTTTAAGGTCACCGTGGCGGATGGCATTGCCTGTTGCATTAACGCCACAACTGCCGGCCCCTGTGCATAACCAATCTCAAAGTAGGCCCGGCCGTGCGTTGTGAGGTGTTCTGCCAACCCGGCTGCCAACCGCCGATACAGCGCTAATCCATCTTCATCCGCAAACAGTGCGCCATGTGGCTCATATGAAATGACGCTCTCATCCATTAACGGCCGTTCCGCTTCGCTAATGTACGGTGGGTTACTTAACAAAATGTCGAACCGCTGGTCAGTGATGGGGGCGTATAGATTCCCCGTCACCCATGACACGGATGCACCCAGTGTGGCCCCGTTGTGTTTTGCCACTGCAATTGCCTCGTCACTAATATCAGTGCCCGTAACGTGCCACGTAGGCCGCGCTAACGCTGTGGCAATGGCTAACGCACCACTCCCGGTCCCCACATCCACCACGGTCTGTGGTCTGTCACTTTCTGGACAGTCATTTAATAACCACTCGACCAATTCTTCCGTTTCT
This sequence comes from Furfurilactobacillus entadae, assembly GCF_045862745.1. Lineage (NCBI taxonomy): Bacteria > Bacillati > Bacillota > Bacilli > Lactobacillales > Lactobacillaceae > Furfurilactobacillus > Furfurilactobacillus entadae. The sequence goes on from NZ_BQXN01000017.1 coordinate 19,134, forward strand.
GGCCGTGGAATCAATACCGCCGGGCTCACCGAAAAGTCGTGCCCGTAAAACATGGCATGGCCGGTAACGTATTGTTCCGGTTCCCCATTAGCAATCCGGTGAACAGCCTGTTGATATGTGGTCCACTGATCGTCCGTTAACGATTCTCGAAGCCGCATCAAGAGTTGTGTGCGCCGCCAGTTAAAAAGGTCCATCATTAATGTTTCCGCCAGTTGTGGATCAGCACCTGCTGAAGTTCCGGTAAAACAAGAAGAAGCCCATTGCTGGGCTTCTAACATCGTTGGATTAGCCATTGTTCAGCTCTTCCATCTTTTGGGCTTGTTCGTTCAGCAACAGTGCATCAATAATGTCATCAAGTTCACCGTTCATGACCCGGTCCAGCTTGTTTAACGTTAAGTTGATCCGGTGATCAGTCACCCGGTTTTGGGGGAAGTTGTACGTCCGAATTCGTTCAGACCGGTCACCCGTCCCAACGGCAGACTTCCGTTGTTCGTCGTACTCGTTTTGTTCCCGTGACGCGTAGTAGTCATAGACCCGCTGCTTCAGAATTTCCATCGCCTTGACCCGGTTTTGCTGTTGTGACCGTTGATCTTGCATGGACACGACAATTCCGGTTGGCAAGTGGGTCATCCGCACCGCTGAACTCGTCTTGTTAATATGTTGACCACCCGCACCGGAGGACCGGAACACATCTGTCCGAATATCCTTGGCTTCTAAATCAATGTCAACATCTTCGTATTCTGGCATCACACCAACTGTGGCGGTACTCGTGTGGACCCGTCCAGCTGATTCCGTTACTGGGACCCGCTGAACCCGGTGCGCCCCATTTTCAAATTTCAGTTTGGAGTAAACCTTATCGCCAGAGATCATGATGACGATTTCTTTGAAACCACCGACTTCAGTCGCATTTTCATCAATGATTTCAACATCCCACCCCTGCTTTTCAGCATACCGGGTGTACATGTTAAAGAGGTCCGCTGCAAACAGACTGGCTTCGTCACCACCAGCGGCACCATGGATTTCCATAATGATGTTCTTATCATCGTTTGGATCCTTTGGCAGCATCAACACCGTAATCTCCTGCTCCAACGTTGCCTTGTCTGCTTCCAGTTCCTTTAATTCTTGCTTGGTTAGTTCTTCCATTTCTGGATCGATCTTTTCGCGTAGCATCTCATTGTCATCGTTGATTTCGTCGACGACCTTCCGATAACGACGGTACTTTTCCACCGTTTCACGAATGCTTCCTTCTTCTTTCGACAGCTTCATGAAGCGTTCAGAATCTGAGATCACTTCCGGATCACTCATTAATTCATTCAGTTCTTCGTAGCGATCAGCGACCGCCTGTAATTTATCAAACATCTCATCCATAAACGTTCTTGTCTCCTCAACTCACGAAATAGCGGTTACTTTACCGATCGGTTCAACGGCGGATTGAAGTAGTGTTCCCGACACACTGGGTAATAACTTTCATTCCCCCCGATTTGGACCTGTTCACCTTCGTAAACGGGCCGGTCATCGTGAAAACGCAGGTTCATAATCGCCTTTTTCTCACAGAACCAGCAGATCGTTTTCATTTCTTCAATTTTGTCCGCGTACAACAGGAGGTACTTTGACCCTTCGAACAGCTCATTACGAAAGTCATTTTTTAGCCCAAACGCCATCACCGGAATGTGCAATTCATCCACAACGTGCGTCAACTCGATGATGTGGTGCTTTTGCAAAAACTGGGCCTCATCCACGAGGACACATGACGCCGCTGGATCAATTTTTTTCACTTCTTCAAAGACGTTCATCTCGCCAGTGATTGTGTTAGCGGCCCGTTTCAGCCCAATTCGACTTGAAACGTAACCCTCGCCATCACGCGTATCTAATGCACTGGTCATGATAATGACAGACTTTCCCTGCTCCTCATAGTTATGAGCAACCTTTAAAATCTCGATTGTCTTCCCAGAGTTCATTGCACCGTAACGAAAAAATAACTGTGACATGTGCTGTCCTCCACCTGTTTTTAATCCTTACTATTATACCGAATGCATGAATACTTGAACAGGGACGCGCACAAAAACCTTGTAAAATGACGATTGCCACCGTCATTCTCACGGCAATTTGTTAACGCACCCTTAAAGGTGAGCGCTAGGGCACCCGGATTCCACAACTTGTGCTAAACTACTTAAAGTTAATTAACAGAATTAAAGGAGTCTTTTCATGTCATTACGAAGCGGGATCGCCACAGCAGTTGGCAAATCTTCATACTGGTTTTTACACACGTTTCTCCACGGCGGGTCCTCACTACCTGGTAAGCTAGCGACCCGCATCGACCCCGAGCTCCTAAAGACGCTCGGCAAAAATTATGATGTTATCGTGATCACGGGTACCAACGGGAAGACCCTAACCACGGCACTAACCGTACGGGTCCTCCGCGAAAAGTACGATGATGTGTTAACCAACCCAACTGGTTCAAACATGGAACAAGGTATCGTCGGCACCTTTCTGCACGCCAAACGGGCTCACGGCTCACGGCCACTGGCCGTTTTAGAAGTTGATGAAGCCAACGTCATTAAGGTCACACAGTACATTAAGCCGATCGCCTTTGTTTTCACCAACATTTTCCGGGACCAAATGGACCGTTACGGGGAAATCTACACGACGTACAAAAAAATTATTGATGGGGTCAAACTGGCACCGGAAGCAACCATCATCGCTAACGGTGACGCTCAGTTGTTTAATTCTGTTGACCTCCCAAACCCAAAGATTTTTTACGGGTTTAACCACCTTCCAAAGGGTGACATGTTAGCCCCAACAAACACGGATGGGATCCTTTGTCCCAACTGTGAACACGTCTTGCACTACCACTTCATGACCTACGGAAACCTTGGGGACTACTTCTGTCCTAACTGTGGCTTCGAGCGGCCCGCATTAACCTATGCGGTCACAAAGCTTGGGGCAATGACCCCAACCTCATCTGCGTTCGACCTTGATGGCGAATCATTTAACATTGGCATCGGTGGCTTGTATAATATCTACAACGCCCTCGCTGCTTACGCAGTTGGTCGGTTCTTGGACGTTAGCCCTGCACAAATTCGCGCCGCCTTTACCAGCGACGAACGGGTCTTTGGCCGTCAGGAAGTTGTCCACGTCGGTAATAAAGACGTTACCCTCATTCTGATCAAGAACCCCGTTGGCGTGAACCAAGTCATCGACATGATTTTGACGGAACCAGCTGACTTTTCTTTTGTCGGTCTGTTAAACGCTAACTATGCGGATGGAATCGATACGAGCTGGATCTGGGACGGCGAGTTTGAAAAGCTGGGGGCTGCCGGTCAGGGTGAGCATCCGAAGATCAAGGCGTTTATGACTGGTGGTGAACGTTACAAAGACATCACCTTCCGGCTTCAAGTTGCTGGTGTCGATCACCCGCTGACCGAACCAGATCTTGGTGAAGTCACGAAGAAGATCCAGCAATTGCCGACGGATAAAGTTTATGTTTTAGCAACGTACACCGCAATTTTGCAACTCCGGAAACAGTGGGCCAGTGAAGGCCTCATTAAAGAAGGGATGGGTGCTTAATGGCAGCTTACGAATTAACTATCGCCCATTTATACGGCGATTTGATGAATACGTATGGCGACGTTGGTAACATTCTCGCCATGAACTACTATGCAAAACAAATGAACGTCACCATTCACACAGAGTTAGTCAGCTTGGGCGACACGTTTGATCCCGCAGCCACCGACATTATTTTCTTCGGTGGTGGTCAAGACTTTGAACAAACGATCGTAGCGCGTGACCTCCCGTCAAAAGCCGCTGCAATCACTGATTTCATTGAGGACGGTGGCCCTACATTAGCCATCTGTGGTGGTTTTCAGTTGCTCGGTCAGTACTACATTGGCGCTGACGGCGAACGCATCATGGGAACGAAATCCATGAGTCACTACACCACTAACCAAAAGGATCACCGGTTCATCGGGGACACCATCATCAAGGATGACCAAACCGGTGAAACGTACCATGGGTTTGAAAACCACCAGGGGATGACTTTCCTTGGCGATGACGAAGCCCCACTGGGTGTTGTTTCCGAAGGTGCTGGTAACAACGGTGCTGATGGCACCGAGGGTGTTCACTACAAAAACGTTTATGGCACCTACTTCCACGGACCGATCTTGACCCGTAACGGTGACATCGCTAAACACCTGCTTGTGGCCGCCTTAAGACGCAAGTATCCAGAGCAAGACTTCAGTGAACAGGATGCCATGGTTATTCCAGCAACCTTTTAATCACATTTATGTAAATTAAAGCAGCCCCTTTCCAGAAACGGAAAGGGGCTGCTTTTTACGTTCATTTTCTGACTAAACTGACGTTAGGCCTGTTGTCCGGGTTCACTGGCAATAATTTGCACATCGCCGCGCACCGTCCATTCCTTAACGTCAAACGGCAAGATAAAGTGCATCCCCTTCGTCAACGTGTATGGTGTTTCACCAGGAACCAGCAATTCGCCACGTCCATTGAGAACGGAGGCCAACGTATATGGCGCCTTGCCACGTGTAAAGTGCAGTTCGTCACCGTTTGTCTTCCATTCGTAAACAGCAAAGAAATCAGACGACACAAACTTTTTAATGACCGCGTCACCCACCACCGTTTTTTCCACAGCTAGCTTAGGGTCAACATGTGGCACCGTTGTGACGTCAATGCTTTGCTGTTTATGGAGTGGCCGTTTCCGGCCCTTAGCGTCCTCACGATCCCAATCATACACACGGTATGTGGTGTCAGAACTTTGCTGGGTCTCTAAAACCATGACGCCGGCTCCGAGGGCGTGGATTGTTCCACTTGGCACGTAGAAGAAGTCCCCGGCTTTAACTGGAACCGTTCGGAACAGTTTGTCCCACTGATCATGCTCGATCCAATCGGCCAATTCCGCTCTGGTCGTTGCATTATGCCCGTAATAAAGCTTGGCACCAGGTTCCGCCGCAATCACGTACCAGCATTCCGTCTTCCCCAATTCATGTTCATGCGCCTCAGCATATGCATCATCTGGATGAACCTGGACGGAAAGATCCTCGTGGGCATCCAAAATCTTGGTCAGCAGTGGGAAAACATCCCCCGTGGCGTTACCAAACACATCGCGACGGGTTGCCCAGATCGTGTCTAACGACTGCCCCTTAAATTCTCCGTTAACGATGGTTGCCGGGCCATGGGGATGTGCCGAAATGGCCCACGCTTCCCCGGTGTGGTCCGTTGGAATTTCATAGCCAAACCGGTCATGAAGGCCCGTTCCGCCCCAAATTTTTTCATGAAACACCGGAATCATAAACATTGGTTCAGTCATTATGTGCACTCCTTCTTCACTTTGTAAGCCGTTACATTACGGTTAATAGTGTAGCACAGTGCTTGACCGCCTAAACTATTTTTCACTCACTTCATCCAAAAACGTTCGGTAGATTTTGGGACGCCGTTCAATAAACCGGTGATTTTGTTGCGTTGGGTGCACCCGGTTGGTCAGTAACACAAGGCCTTGGTGCGTCATCCGGTCCAAGATCAAAATGGTTCCCGTAAAACCCGTGTGAAAGGACACCAGATGATCCGGCGTGCTTGCAGCCAGTAAGTTCCACCCAAGTGATCGGCCGAGGTTGCGGTGCGGCGTTTGGTCCGTCGCCAATAGGTCACGGGTTGCAGGTGTCAGCACACAATCATCCTCACCCAAAAACCACTGGGCAAACGTTGTTAGATCCGCTAACGAGGCAAAAAGCCCGGCAGATCCACAGTGCTGTCCCAAAATAGCCGCCTTCGGATCATGCACCCGGCCACGCAGCACCCCGGTGGGCGTTAACGTTGTCGGCACACACTGTGCTGGCGCTGGTGTAAAGGTTGCCGTTGTCATGCCTAGCGGTTCTAAGACGGTTTGTGTCATAATTGTTTGGACAGGTTGCTGATAAACAGCCTCCAGGACCCAACCAATAAAAATCAGACCAATGTCCGTATAATGATCACGGACTTCAAACGTCTCACCCACCGGCAGCTTTAGGAGGGCCGCCGTTAATTGATCCGCTGGCAGTTCATTTCGGTGGGGAATGTAGCCAGCAATGGCGGACGTGTGCGTCAATAAGTCACGGAGCGTCACCCGGTCGTCATGCCACGCAGGGACAAACCGGGACAATGGCTCATCAACGGTCAAAACGTGTTGTTCAACTAGGTGCATTAACGCCGTCGTGGTCCCCACCACCTTCGTCAAGGAAGCCACATCATACAGCATCCCAGTTGTCAATGGCGTCACTTCAGGCCACCAAGAGGCGTTTCCCACCGTATGGGTCATCACGTCCTCACCATCGATTAGGGCATAGCTTGCCCCGGGCACAATGTGTTGTTCGACCAACGCGTTTATTAATCGCTGTGTTTTTTGATACTGTCGCATGGTTACCCTCCTGGACTTCGTTATTCTAAGTGTAGCAATCATCCACAGCAAGAAACGTTTCATGTCTAAAAGTTACCCTTTTTTACGATTCTAACTCATGTTTGGAGGTTTACCCATGTCACAAAAAGCACTGCATGATCATCTCGACCAGGTTCGCCAACGCTTTGTGATTGCCACCGTCCTGGCCATCTTGCTCCTCATCATTCGCTTAATGACCCCATCAATCATCGTTATTATCGCGTTTTGGGCCTGCGGGGCCTACCTTGCCATCCTCTTTGCCATCTGGCTTTGGCTCGAGTGGCAACTGTTAGTTCACCATTAATGCCACTCACCATCATCCAAAGAAAGGTCGCTTCATGGCTAAACACGTTACGTTAGCAGACATTGCTGCTCACACTGGCCTTGCGCCGTCGACAGTCTCACGCGCACTTCATAACAGTTCCCGGGTCACGGCGGCCACACGCCGTCACGTTCAAGCGGTGGCTAAAGAACTCCACTATCAACCAAACGTCCTGGCACAAAGCATCCGAAACCAGCGCACCAATACGGTTGGCGTTGTCATCAGTAACATTTTAAATCCTTACTTCACCGAAGTCCTCCGTGGCATTAGTGATGAACTTCTCCGGGCAAACACCCACATGATTCTGTTTAACACAGACGAACAGCCGGAAAAGGAAACGCGGATCTTACAGTCGTTGACCGGGCAAATGGTGGATGGTCTCATCATTGTTAGCACCGGCGGCATCGCCAATTATGACGCGCTTACCCAGGCGGCCCCCACCGTTTTTGTGGATCGGGTCCCAAACGCCGCCTCCATTGCCCGCTATGACGCCGTGTTAACCGATAACGTCCCGGCAGCAACCTCATTAACCACCCGCTTACTCGACGCTGGTGCAACAAGGCTGGGCTTCATCGGCAGTGCCGTTGCCTTTTCGGCTGCCGAACGCGAAACCGGCTATCGTACTGCCCTTAAAAATCACGGTCTTTCCGTCAAACGAAATCTGATTCGCCACACGAACTACACCCCAGAGACAACCGCCCGGATCGTTAATGAACTCCGTCAAACTGAACATGTGGACGGCCTTGTCATCGCAGATAGCGTCATTTTGGGCCAGGTGTTGAAGACCCTCACCGCGTCTACACACCAAGCGGCTCCGCTTCAACTCGGTACATTTGATTACCTCGCATGGTTTGACTATCTTAATGTTGATTTGATTGCTGCCCAACAATCAACCTACCAGCTCGGTCACGTCGCGGTCACCACCCTTTTCGATCGCATCGCGCATCCAGAGGCCCCCGTTTCAACGACCCGGTTCCCCGTGACGTTTCATGAACACCATCCCAATCACTAAATCCATTTGATCGTTGCCCTGCTTATCAGGGGAACGGTCTTTTTTATTCAAGGACAGTCAGCCCCTGTTCCATCAAGGCTTTACATCAATTTATGAAACATCCGCCATTGTTTTCATGCGTGCCAAGTCAGTTTCAAAGACAAACGTTTGTCTTCTGCCTTTTCCCCAATCGGCTACTTTCATAAAACGACGACGACTTTCCGTTAACCCTGACCACACCAGGGATTACGGGCTTTCTTCACAAAGTAACTCGACACGTCAAATTTCTCATAACCCATTGTTCTGCCACTAGTCTCGCCGTAGGATAAATTATGTAATCGCTTACAAAAAATACAAAATAAAAACTTACGCACCATGAAAGGACACATTGCCATGCTATTAGGAAGCATTGAAGCTGGAGGAACTAAATTTGTTTGCGCCGTCGGGGATGAAAATTACCGGACGAAGGACATGATTAATTTTCCCACCACAACACCAGAAGAAACGCTCAAACGCACCATCGACTACTTCAAACAGTTTGATATTGAAGCTTTAAGCGTTGCATCATTCGGCCCCATCGAACTTCGGCGAAACGATCCTCACTACGGGTACATCACTAACACGCCAAAACCGGGTTGGGCAGACACTGATTTCATTGGTGCCTTGAAGGACGCCTTTGACATCCCCATGTACTGGACAACGGACGTTAATGGATCTGCGTACGGCGAATACGTCATGGCAACGCTGACCAACGAACGGGTTAATTCCCTGGTGTACTACACCATTGGGACCGGTGTTGGCGCCGGCGCCATCATCAACGGGGATTTCGTCGGTGAACTGGGGCACCCCGAAATGGGCCACGTTCGCCTCAAACGCCATCCAGATGACCTGGACTTCGCCGGTATCTGTCCATTTCACGGTGACTGTTTAGAAGGCCTGGTTGCGGGGCCAACATTTGACGCGCGGACGGGAAAACCCGGCAAGGACGTTCCACTGACTGATCATGTGTGGGATATCATGGCCTATTACGTTGCCCAAGCTGCCATTCAAGTCACCTTAACGTTGCGGCCCGGCAAGATTATTTTTGGCGGTGGTGTCGTTAGTGACGCCTTCTTGGATAAGGTTCGGGCCCAATTTACCGACCTGCTGAATGATTATGTGGCCGTTGGCGACCTCAACGACTACATCACAATGCCAGCTATTAAGCACAACGGTTCCGCCACCTTGGGAAACTTTGCGCTGGCCCTTAGAGAACTTCAGGCCTAACCTCATCGTCACTAAGAAAGGACTCCACTCATGAAACAAACACATCAATCTGGCCGCTCCATCTCAATGGTCAGTGCCATCGGTTTCTTTGTTTTATCACTCGTCATTAACGCCGCCGGAAACGTGCTCACGCTTGTGACCAGCGCTAAGATTCACCCATCGTTTATGGGCTCAGCCTACTGGACGGCTGCCGAGGTCAACCTTGGTAACGCCATTCACTGGAACCTTTTCTGGGCCTTCCTTATTTTTGGGATGTTGACCACCGTTTTAAACGCCATCTTGGTTGGTAAATGGGAATGGCGGCGGGCCCTTGGTAACCTGATTTTCATGGTGCCGTTTTCCGCACTGATTCAAGTATTTGCTGACTTCTTTAATGGTGTTTACGCAAACATCTTTACCGGGCTCCCAACTGCGCACGGCATTGGCATGACCAGTCTGTACGTCATTTTAAACTTCTTGGGCGTTGTCCTCATCGCCATCGCCATCTCTCTTTACCAACGCGTCAACCTCGTGTTGCACCCCGCAGATGATTTAATGCAAATCCTCCGCTTCAAGTACTGTCATGGGAACGCCAACGTTGCGATGTGGGCCTCATACATTCCACCAACCCTAATGGCCATCATCGCCTTTGCCATCACCCGGCAGTTTACAAACTTTGGCCTTGGCACCCTCTTTGCCTTCCTGTTTCAGGGCGGCATTACTGGTTTGGCTGATCGCTATGTTTTCCCTCACCTTAAACATCAAGCCGTTGATGTTGGGACTGAAACAACGACAACGACGCCTGTCACCCCAGCTCACCAAGGCTAACACCACGCCATTAATGAAAGGATCTTCCTCATGAAAATTGCTGATTCGATTACCGATGTTCAACACATTGGGGTTCCCACCACTGACCTCCCCGGCACCATCGCTTTTTGGACCACCCTGGGCTTCACAAAAAGCGGCCAGTTCGCTAACGGTGACGGTCAGGTTGCATTCATGCAACTTAACCACCTTGTCATTGAAACATGGACCATGCCCACAACACCCATGGTGGCTGGCGCCATCAATCACATTTCGATAAACAGTACGGATATCGACGCCTCCTTTGCCGCAGTGAAGGAAGCCGGCTTAACCTTAATTGATCAAACGGTGCAAGCCCTCCCCTTCTGGGACCACGGCATCCGCTATTTCAACATTCAGGGCCCCAACGGCGAAATCGTTGAATTTTGCCAAATCTTGACAGCATAGATACCGTTTCGTTTGAGAAGCAGATAACCATCGCTTTAACATGCATTCGTGGTATAAATGATTTAGAGGTTTAATACATCATTTTGAAACGGAGGCTATTTCCATGTCATTCACACCTAAACGTATTTTAGTGCCAACCGACGAATCAGATAACGCCAAATTGGCACTTGCAGAAGCCGTGTCCATCGCAAAACTTACCGATGCAGAAGTCTACCTGCTTGAAGTCGTTGCGCCCTTGTACTCGGCCCCCCAATACCCCGTGGAAGATCTTGCCGGACAAGTCACAGAGCACGCAAAGGCCTATACCCAACGTTTGGCTGAAAAGACCATTGCCGAGACCGGATTCACTAAGATCAAGTCGCTCGTCAGTTCTGGGATTCCAAAGCCAACCATTGCAAAGACCATTCCGGAAAAGTATGAAATTGATTTAATTGTGATTGGTGCAACCGGAACAAACGCGTTTGAACGGGCCCTTCTTGGCTCAACAACGGGTTATGTGGTTCGAAACGCCACCGTTAACGTCATGGTGGTTAAAGATCCCGAAGCATAATTGCATAAGCGGCGACCTTGTCATTATGGGCAAGGTCGCCGTTTTTTAGTGCCTCAGCAATGATTTAGTGCGGCAGTTCTTCCGGTAAAAGAATTATTTTCACTAAATGACGGTTTTATCCTGAAATAGCGTTGACAATTTTTGTCAGTACCGTATACTTAATTAAGTAAATTTGCCCCATGGTCAAATTGGTTAAGACGTCGCCCTCTCAAGGCGGAGTTCCGGGTTCGATCCCCGGTGGGGTGATTTGAAGTCACCCGGGCGTTTGCTTGGCAGATTTACGACTTTAAATGAATTATTGGGTATTAGCCAAATTGGTAAGGCAGCGGACTCTGAATCCGTAATGTACTGGTTCGAATCCAGTATACCCAATTGATAAGTTCTATAAGGTTGTCTCAGTGCTGTTATATCAGCATTGAGACATTTTTTATTTAAGAATGAATTGGTCCACGAAATTCGATAATAGACCGTTCCTATTATGTTAAATCAATTTTTCATTGTTTTTAATCCAAAAAAGGATGTCCTCGAGTGAGCTCATCCCCAAATCTAAGTTATTGCCTAACAGGCAAAACCTGATATAATATAACCATGGAAAGGTAGTGAGCGTTAACGGCACTCACTACCCGCTGGGATAAGTGTTATTGGGTAAAGCTAGTCGCTAAATGCGATTAGCTTTTTTTATTATGTCGTACGCCTTGGCAAACAAAACCGTTGCCTTGGCGAGGACATCGACGGACACAGCAAGCTGTATCACATCCCACAAACTCCTTAATCTGAGTGTCATCAGTCCTCACCCCTTTACTAGGAAGTGGATGAAGATGGGGACGAGTAACAACCAGCTAGGACCACAGCAAGTAATGAGCTGACTGAACGTCTGTAAAATTCATTTCACCTAAGTTAGTGGTCAAACGCTACACATTCATACAAGTTTCTCTCACTCGTGAAAGAAACATTAGCCTCTACAGCAGCCAATACCACATAGCAAAAGACTAGTATTGCGTTTAGTTATTTTCAATATATTTATTCACTGTAATTACTCGATAGTTATTTGCATTGATCGTGATTTCAATTTTTGCAGATCCGTTATAAACATAATAGTTTTTCCCGTGTCGCTCGATCTTGTCAGAACTCAATACACTTTTTCTAACAAGCTCCTCAATCTGTTTTTTATCCAATTCAGCATTTAACTTCTTATTAACCCTTCCGTAAACAAGTTCCGTATAACAAATCTCTTTCACAATCTTATTTGCCAATTGAATATCGGAATCATCTTTCATAAATCTTTGGACCCCCGACTTATATTTCCCAACTAGGCTATCACTATATACCTTAGTCGCGGTCGATTTTGGTTAGTAAATCCTGTTCGCTTAGTTTTTTAGTCAATTCGTCTAAATCTGGTGCGGCAATCCAATCAGCTGTTTCCTTTAGAGCCGTGCCATATTTAACACACTGAATGATCGTGTCAGCACTTACATACATATTGTGGGCATAACCTGGTGTCGTCGTGAAATAGTCACCAGCTGAATACCGTTTAAAAATCGGGACGCGATCGACCAACTCAACAAATACGATCCATCCCGTTTGAACAATAAACATCTCATGAACTGCTTGGTGCTTATGGCTATTCTGCCATGCTCCCGTGGCTGTTCCTTCCGTCCGGATATAACTCGTCCCATCCGCAAACTGTAGTCGAAAGCGCAACTCACCATTGTCCATCTTTTGATGATGAGAGAAGACCCCGTACGAAGCGGCTTGATTGTCAGTAATGTCTTTCATGATTTTCCTCCAGCTGATTGATTCAACACTTTAAATAACCCGTTTAAACGATGGAACAAGTCCATTGCCTAACGCCACGGAAAGGTAGCAAGCAATGAGCTGTCCGAACGTCTGTAAGTTCATTTTAACGAATCTCGTGGGCACGCGACAGACATTCATAAAAATTTATCTTGATCATTAAAAAGGTTAGTCAAATTTGCTTTTGATTCTAAGCAATGGCCTGTTCTCAGTATTTAACTGAGCGCAGGTCTTTTTGGTTCACTAAAAAACGACCTGATTTCGGTTGAATACCGCATCAGGTCGTTATTTAAAGGTCATTTGGTCCCGTGTTTTACCAGTTGGTAAAACGGTTCAACCGACTATAATTCTAGCAAATCTTTCCACTTATCTAGAATTTTATCTGCACTGAACCGGCTTCACTCAGTATAGCTCGTTTCCGATAAGGTTTATAGTGATTCATCGTCCTCACTGCTTTGATGGCACAAATAGCCATTTTGGCCATCTCTGATCAGTTCCTCTGGGCCATAAGAATATCGATAACTGAGAGCTGGAACACCGTGCCCCATTGCCTCAATTATTGACAGGGGTTCAGTATCGACTTGACTTAAACTGATCAAAATTTGCGATTGATGTTTTTTAATTACCACCTGGTTTTCAAACCATGGCAATCGCTTAATTGACCATGTCAACATCCATCCACGTTGGCTCCAATTGATTCCCATCAGGATCAACAACTTCTAAGCCAAACATTTGCTCTTCTGGCATCCCCGTGTCGACGTGGAAGTAATGGCCACCGTTTGCCTGGGCCGCGTTCGCAAAGGCCCGGACTTCATCGGCACTATCCATGCTCAAGGAGATAAGCGCACCACTTGTCGTCTTACCGTCAATGATGTTCTTTTCACCAATGAATTTCTTGTAAAAGTCCGGTGTTAACAGCTCAAACATAATCGTTTCGTCCCAGACAATCGTGCTTGCAAACTCACTTGAAAACGTTGGATTGCGTTTAAATCCCAACGCTTCATAGAAACTAATGGACCGTGCTAAATCTGTAACTGGCAAATTAACAAAAATCATTTTTGGCATCATGGACACTTCCTTTCATTAATACCGTCAAACTATCATACATCAATCTCGCCATCAATTAATTTGTCCGATTCAAAGACAATTAATCGTCCCTAAACGTCAGCAACCTCGCTCGTCTTCCGACGCTCACGCCTGAACTGCTTCCACGCCCGGTAGCAGAGCGTCGCCTGGCAACCGATGATCACCAGAAAAATCACCGCCATTAGGGCAGTAGAACCCATCCAAATCATCCCGATCATTAACACCATCAGCCAGTAGCCAATCATTAGCACCCAATAAACTAGCCGCTTTAACCGCGTTACCCATGCACGTTTGGTCGGCTTTAAAAGCAACCGTCCTAAATACGCTAAGATGATCAAGTTTATTTGAAGGAACAAACATAGACTTAGGGCTACGCCGATTTGGCTTAGCAAATTGAAAATCATCATTCCAATAATCAGGCCAACCAGCATCAGCCATAGTCCTATGGTGAATTGTTTTCGCGGTGGTTGTGCACCATAACGCGCCATTGCCGGCTTCAACGTCAGCCGTTTAAAAAATTGATGTAAACGTGGGCCCCACTGATCCATCAGCACGTGGCGATCATTCGCAAGTTTAGAACTCAACAAATAGCTCGCCTGCAAAATAAAATTCACAATCATGCCTGCCAGCGCCAGATTTTTCCACACCAAGTTAACGCTTTTCTTCGCAACACCACCTTCATCAAGGTACACAAAGGGATCTGTTTTCATCGCCAACATAACCACCCAAAGCAAGGTGAAACCAATGACACAGTAATTTAGCCCGGCTTGTCGTTTTAACGTTGACGCCGTTTGAAACGATAAACTCACCGCGCCTAACGGGACAATAAAAAGCAACAAGTACAGACCAAAGCTTAACAATACATACCAAAAGTAGGCCCCATTAAAAAGATAAAATCGCCCCATCTGATCCATTCCGAACACGCCAGTTGCAAGGAACAAGGCACCCATCCAGAACCGCTGTTTTTTCATCCATGAACCAAAGTCAACTCCGAAACGCGTCAGTTGTTCAGACCGACTTACCACGCCACTAATCACGTCGATGCACAGCCAGGCCACCAGTGCACATAAAAAGGGAAGGAGAATAAGGCTTAAAAATAGAAGCATGATTGACTACCTAATTTCCATTGAATTTACCATAACAATTCTTAACACTCACTAGTCTACCTGATTTTTCTTGGCCTAGCAGGATCGAGTTAATAATCTTTTTAAATCTCGGTATAAAGTAATCATTAGCATTAATTTAACTGACCTACTGCATTCAGGAACAATTTGGCCACAGACCGAACAGAAAATGGGTTCTGGCCCGTAATGAGCCGGTCGTCTTGCACAGCATAATCAGCATAAAACCGCTTTTGCTTAAAGGTTGCATTACGACTCACGGCCATGTCGCGATTCAAAAATGGCACAACTTTCCGTTTACCAGCAATCAATTCTTCCGTGGCGGTGAAGCCCGTAATCGTCTTACCTGAGATTACATTTTGTCCGTGCTCATCCTTAATGTTAAAAAGGCCTGCGATTCCATGACACACGGACATCACATAACCATTATTTTTATAAATAGCGGCGGCAAGTGCCTGTAACTCGGGATTGTCCGGAAAGTCCCACATCACCCCGTGACCACCGGTATAGTAGATTGCCACGTAGTCGTCAGGATCAACGGCTGCCGGTGCTAGCGTATTTTTCAATCCCCGTTTAATAAAATCATCATCCTCATAAATGCCCATAATGCTCGTGTCAACGTACTTCATGCTCCGTGGATCCAACGGGACGAACCCGCCAAGCGGACTCACATAATCAACGGCCACACCGGCCTTTTGCATTTCATCAACGAACTCCGCACTTTCGCCTAGCCACAGGCCAGTTGGTTCGCTTACTGACCCGTACTGCTGCGTGTTTGTTTCCACAACCAAGACTTTTTTCATTTGTCTGCTTCTCCATTTGTTGTCATCGCCTGCACAACGTCACTTAACAGGTGCTGTAATTTTTCAATTTCTGTCGTTTCATGCACAAAGTAATAGAAGTTTTTCGTTCCCTTAGTCCGATAGTCAATGATTTTAGCGGCCCGGAGGATCCTTAAGTGATACGAAACCGCTGGTCGCGATAATCCGGTAACCTTCGTTAAATCACTTACTTGCAGCCCTTCACACGTTGTTGCTTGCAACAGACTAATAATAATTTTCTGGCGTTTTTCATCCCCAAGTGCGGTTAGAAACGGCCCGGAAGCATCGAAGTCCGTACTTAAATGACCCTCAATCATGTTATTGCTCACCACCATCCGTTTGGATTTTTAAACCATTAAACACCACTTCTCCTTTTGTTTCAAGTGAAACCACCTCACTGTGCCATGATTTGGCGCATTAAATAAGTTATTGTGCCCTCTATCATGAATAGAGGTTATCAGTTTCACACGACCTGCTTATTAGTCTTACGCCATCTTGCCCCCGTATTCCCCATCCATCACTAAACATTTCAGTGACAGAAACCACTAGCAGGCTTAAGATGACCATGACGTTTATATGACGCGTCGTGGTCTTTTTTATCTTAATAAGGGAGCCAGTTTATGTTTAAAAATTCGTTGGAGCGAACCCGTGCGCTTTCAGACGGGATTTTTGCCGTTGTCTTAACCATTATGGTGCTCAACATTCAGGTGCCACATGCCTTAACCAGCACCGCCTTGCAGGTGCTTGCCCGTCAAATTATTATTTACTTGGTGAGCTTTTCAGTCGTTTGTCAATACTGGCTCTTTCACCAAGAAATTTTCACGCAGCTAACAAAGCTTCCCAACCCACTCCTTGTCACGAACCTCTATTATTTAGCTGCCATCGCTCTCATTCCATTTACCACCGCCTGGTTCAACGGCTACCCGCTGTCACAATTAGTGGTCTTCTTTTTCTCGCTAGTCCTAGTGATCGTTAACTTCTTACAGTATCGGCTGTTCCGCTTGGTCATTCGTCATTATGATCAGTTATCGGCCCATGATCATGAGGAACTTTTATCGGCCAAAATTCAATTATGGGGCAGTGTTGGCTATTGGCTCATCGGTAGTTGCTGGCCG
Organism: Furfurilactobacillus entadae; assembly: GCF_045862745.1. NCBI lineage: Bacteria > Bacillati > Bacillota > Bacilli > Lactobacillales > Lactobacillaceae > Furfurilactobacillus > Furfurilactobacillus entadae. The sequence continues at coordinate 35,854 of NZ_BQXN01000017.1, forward strand.
GTGACCCTCCTCCCCCTGATTATTTTAAGCATGGGGACCCGGGTGCTTGTAGCAAAAATCAAACGGTCCGTTTAACGACAATGAAAAAGCAGTTTCTGAGTTTAAAAATTCTCAGAAACTGCTTTTTACTTTACTGGTGCGTACGTTGTCACGCCATACCGGCGACTGACTGTCAGCTTAACGCGGTCGCCAGCCTTAAACTTTAGTTGTTGATCTGGATTGGTTTTAAACCGAAGCGTGCGCTTTGCCCCGTGATGACTAGCATCTACTGCCCGATATTCATAACCCGTTCCCGTCACGCTCCCTGGTAATGAAACCGGAAAGGAACTTACCGGCTTTCCGACCACCCTTACGGTGTGCACCGTGCCGCCATACCGAAAGCTCATCAGCGCTTGATTAGCCCCGACAATCAGAAGCAGCAGCAAAAGGCCAATTGCAAGCGTCCCCCGGTCAATCTGTTTCATCTTCAAATCCCCCCACTTTTTCTCTGAACCAATTATACCCGTTAACCACCGGTTCATTCATAAGTTTCAGTGAGCTTTAGCTTTTATTTAAGTGATGGCTTCCGATCATCCCCACCGTTTACTGATTCGTTTCATTCAACTTAGCCGCGTCCGTTGGGTCCCCAACTTCTTTGACTGCCCGTTTGATTAACGTTTGAACCGTCTTACCTGCCTCTTCGTCACTCATCCCGCCAGCCTTCAACAGTGCAACCTGGTCCTTCCCAAACGTAGTGGACAGCTTTCGATATTCATCCTGGTGCGCATCGAGTGCCTGCCATGTTTCAGCAATGTTATTTGCGTTAAAGTTCTTTAAATTCGTAATCCAGTGGTCTTGATCTGTTCGTAATTGTTGATAATCCGTCGTGTATTTTTCAACCGTCTTTGACGGTAACTTTAGCTCACCGATTGCTTTCAAATCCGCCGCGTCCGTCTTTTGAGCGGCCGCTTGTGGTTCAATCAGGACCTTTTGTGTATACTCCTGAACCTCGGCAACGGTATCTGCGTTCATCCCCTCCTGAACGTTATAACCAATGTTACCGATGTAATTATCATAAAATGCCAACGACAACTCCAACTGGTACATCCGCTCCTTCAAGTTGGTCATTTGTTTCGTGGACAGCTTCTTTGTTGCCGTGGTTTGGTTGTGTTGTGCTGCTGCCTGATGCCCACTAACTTGCGCATGACACCCAGCTAAAAGCACCGTTGAAACAATCCCAATTACAATTAATCCCCGCTTCATCTAATCATTCTCCCCCGTTAACCGTCAGCCTTCGATGACGATTGTTCTGTAAATTTACCATTTAAATAAATTAACTTATTAATTATAAATTATTAAACATTTCCCGTCTATGGTTTCACCCTAATTTGATCAAACTTTGTTGAATAATTCACTAGTTCAGGTTAACCATCACGATCTCATTTTCCACAAAAAAACTAGTTTTCCAATCACTAAGGAAAACTAGTCTCAACACTCACTTTACGCTTTAAATGGCCGCCCACGTATCAGAGGCTAACGTTGGGAACAGGTAAACTAACCGTGCCAATTCCTCCGGACCAAAATGAAATTCAATGGCTGGTAATAACGTATTGATGGCTTCCGCCGCATGTGCACTCATTTCAGTAGCCCCAATGATGTGGTGCGTTTCGTCATACACCAACACGTTATCACCCATTGTTTCTGAATCCACCTGCCGGAACCATGACTTTGGTAAGTGGTTTTCGTGAACTTGCATGCCATCGTGATCAGCCGCCGTTTCCGGAGAAACGCCAGCCCGGACAATTTGTGGTGATGTGAAAACGACAGATGGAATTACCGGATAGGTGATGGCAGCGTCACTGTCACCAGCAAATTGATGCATTAAGTACAGTGATTCGAACACCGCAGTCGGTGTCAGCTTGGGCTGTTGCTTATCAATCACATCCCCAGAAGCGTAGATGCTCGGAATATTTGTTTGCAGGTGATCGTTCACCACAATGCCGTTTGCATTCGTCACAACGCCAACGTCCTCTAGTCCTAAGCCCGCTACGTTTGGAATCCGCCCGGTTGCATCCAGCACCCAGTCAGTCGTGAGCGTGTCTCCGTCGCCGTAGCGGACAGCAATCTCCGTGCCCGCTTGTGTCAACGCACTGACCTTAGCGTCCGTTACAAAGGTAACCCCACGTTGCTTAAGGTCGGCGACAACCTGCTCAACAAACGGCTGGTGGAATGCGCGCAACGCCTGATGACCGTGAAGCAATACGGTCACATCGCTGCCCGCTGCGTTCGCGATGGTCGCAAACTCCATCCCAATGTACCCGCCGCCGAGGATGACGATGTGCTTTGGTAGCTCCGTGAGCTCTAAAAAGTCGTCACTGGTGTGGGCTAGATTTGCCCCGGGAACAGCCACACGATGAGGGGTTAACCCCGTTGCCACAACAATTTTTTCTGCCGTATACGTTTGTTCATCAACGCGAACCTGATGGGGTCCGGTGACCACACCACGACCCGTGATGAGTGTCACACCAGCCTGATTAAGTAACCCGGTGATCATGTCTGGCAACCCGTCAATCACCGCGTGCTTGTGGGCCATGTTAGCCGCCCAGTTGATTGTTAAGTCACCGTTCACGATGTCCCCCATTCGCTCACGATACCGGGTTAAGTCGACCGGCGCATCGAGAGTGATTTTTGCGTTACAGCCACGATTGGGACACGTTCCCCCAACTAGTCCGGCTTCGATGACCCCAATCCGTTTACCGCGGCTAGCTAACGGAATTGCGCCGTCAAACGTTCCGTGACCACTACCGACATACAAGACATCAAAATCAAACACTTCTTCTGTCATCATTTTCCCTCCATCGTCATCAACTAACCAGCTTGAAACTAACCTTTATGCTAGGCGCTTTTATGCCGATGAACAATTTATTAGCTTGATAATGGTCGCACAATTTAATAAAAAGTGGTCACCGACGAATATCTCGTTGGTGACCACTGACATCTTTTATCATGCATTTTCCGCTATCGTGCTTTTAATAAAACATACTGCTCATCATGCAGACCAACAATTGAGGCACCGGATACACCATCAAACAAGGGACTTCGTGACGAACCAACTTTTACGATTCGATAATTTTTAAGAATATCCTTGGGAATGAACTGTTTTAATGATTGACGATTGGCAAGATTGAACTGATTTTTATTTCCCCATGTTAAGGTCCACACAACATATTTAGCCCGCTTATGAGCTACCGTGTCCCGCTCACTTTGGCTCTGTGCTGGATACTTCGTGATTGATAAATTTGTATGCTCAAAATAATACTGATCGTGGACCACGTTTGTAAAACGAGAAATCCCCATATCAACGCCGTTATAATACAAAACACGAACTGGTTTTGTCTCATGTTTTGAAATATATGCACCAAAATCTGCCGCTGCAAAGGGTTGATTCGACCAAATATATGGACCACTTAACGCAATTCGATTACCAAATGCTGGCAGCATTAACACGGTGATTCCGACCGCGATTAACCACAATCGTTTATTTTGTAACTGATCACCGATAACCATTAATGCCGGGGCTACCAGTACCATTCCAAGCCCAACTGTAATTAAAAATACATAAGGGTCAGTGCGAAGTGACCAGTAGGAAAGAATTAAATTAACGCCAATAACTGCTACTGTAGTTCCTACTAATGGTCGATGTTCTTTTGAGAAAAACAGTAAAACAACGGCGGCCGCAACAAAAAGTGCAAATCCATACGGGTGCGCCATCACATTCCGATGAATAGCTGTAGCCATTTCCCACAAACGCTCCCGTTTACCACCTGCAGGCGAAGCATACGCCGTCATATTAACGGTAAAGTACACGTGAATTAACGCGTTCAATCCGTGAACAACTGCGAAATAACCTAAGATAATCCCTGAAACTAAGCTCGCGCCAACAGTAAAACTAATTGCAGTCTGCCACCAGATTCGCCATTGCTTACGTGCCCATGCAACTACAGTAAATAAAACAATTAGAGCAATCCACGTTCCAACTAAGGTATATTTTGTCCAAAAAACAACGGCAAAGCTAACCCCTAACATAACACCATTACGAACTTCTAGTTTTCCTAATTTAAAGTAGCGAAGGCCCAGATAAAGGGCCCATAAAATCCAAAAGAGCATTAATTCTTCCGGACTACCACCATCCTCAAAGCTAAAGGAACCAAGAAGAAGCAGCGGCAATGTCAAACTTATCCCACTAGCCGCTTCAGTTGAAACCGTTGGTGCGAACAATCGGAGAATTTTCCTTGACCAATACCAAATGCCATATAAATTGAGACATTCAATAACAAACAAGCCAAAATAACCACGAGATGAAATAACATTGGCAATTAAATAATATAAATATAGAATTGGTCCGCGCTGTTCAAAAATGTCACGCAACGGGACATGGCCCTGTAACCACGCTTGCCCCAGCGTTAACATTGCATTCGTATCAACCCACTGATTTCCTTTATAGAGTGGGCTATTGTGAACATACACTAAACTCGCCAAAATAATAACCAGCAATGGAATGACATAGTTAACCCACTGGCGTTGCCGACTAGTCATTTTACTCATAACATAAATTCTCCGCTTTCTTTTACTAAATGACACTATCCCATTACAAACTTGTTTGTTAGCAATCCCTTAAAGTATAGCATACGATTTTTAGCCAAAATGCCTTTATTAGCCATTCTTTGATCGCTACCGCGTGTGAATTGGTTCAAACTAACGCATAGCCACTAATTACTGGTACACTAAGTGTGTTTATTTATTCGCATCGATCATTATCCATTAAAGGAGCACAGCCATGAAGCCCACCCCAAATACCCTTGGTTTCACCCTTTCATATGGTGCCCTAAACAGCATTGCAAACCTTGGCGTGTTGTTGCCCTACCTGTTCATTCTCCTCGCCTATAATCAGCTCCATTCAACAGCATTGTTAATTGGCCTGCTCACCATCTACACAACCCGGGCCGTCTCTTTTTTGGGGGGTCTCCACCTTCGCCTAAAGTCGAGCCAGTACCTTCTCCTGAACCTTCTTTGTGGTCTTCTGGGGGCCCTTATCTATACGATTGCACCTAGCACCACGCTCTGGCTCATCATTGGTGGGTTGCCTCTTGGTTACAGTGCCGCCACGTTATGGCCCTACTTTTTAACCATCAAGCTACACGCCACCACGTACGGCACGTTTGCACCGAAGCCCTATCACTGGTTCATTTTTCTACTTAGTCTTGGCGGCGTTATTGGCATTGACTTGCTTCATCCCAGCCTTCACCTTGCATTTGGGGCGCTCGCAATTCTGTACGCAGCCGCCTTACCCAGTGCCATTCGCCTCGTCTATAACCTTGCTCCTGTGTATCAACAGGCTGACCTTCATGCAGATCAACGGCCGCGCATGTGGCGGTTGGTTCCCCTCCTCTTTTTTGCTGGGATCATTGCAAGTTTAGCGTTGGCCCGCAAACAGTCCGTTGGCGGCTACCTGTATCCATTACTAATTGCGCTCATTTTGATTGCGTTTGTGATGACGCTCCGCGAATTGCTGTTGGACACGAAACTTCTGGCTGACATTGACATTCGCCTTGTCTTCCGGGGCTTTCTCCTAAACTTTGTCCTCTTTTACGCCACCTTTTATGGCGGTTTATTCTGGGGAACCCATGGACCACTCGTCATCTTTAGTACTTATTTGATTGGTTTTCAGATTGGCCCCCGGTTACCAAAGTGGTTCCCCGTCCTGATCGATCATCGGCAATTGTTAGATCGGTGGTGGCCGTTATCAGCAACCCTCCTCATTATCCTGAATCAACCGTGGACGTTTGTTCTGGGGATTCTCTTACTCTCCCTGTACGTCGGCTTTCTCAATCCCTACTTTAATAATGACCTGTACTTCAAAAGTGGCCTCAGTAAGGACGTTGCCCTCTTTTATAAGTACCGGTTGTCCGCATATGGCAGTCAGTTATTTCAACTCTGTTTTTTCGCCCTCCTATTAACGTTTGGTGTTACCCAACACTTCTCAATCATTATGTTCTTCAAATTGACGCCCACGCTCGCCACTGCCCTTCATCACAGCACCATCGGCCCGCTAAACGATCTCATTGACGGGTTGTTACTCATTGGGTGGGGCGTGGCTAACTGGCGTCTTCGCCGCTCATCATCCACCAAGTAATTTTTGAAACGGAGTTCACTCATGACCAGTACCTTTTTTGTACTTTTGATCCTTATCGCCGTCGTCTTTTCGGTCCTCGTGCACCATCATGCCGGCTTCCTGCCACTACCACTGTGTTTTATCGCGGCGGGGCTCGTTTTATCACTCTTTCCGCTGTACCACAATTACATTTTTGATCCTGCGTTATTCTTATTCTTTATTGTGGCGCCGCTCCTTTATAACGAGGCCCAATCCGCCTCACGTTATTGGATCGGCCGTGGGGCCATCAACATTGTGTCATTATCCATTCTGTTAGTGATCACGACCGTTGTGGTGGTTGGCGCGGCACTTCACAGCTTATTTGCCTTCCTACCACTCAGTTTAGCCTTTGCCCTTTGTGCCATCGTCACACCGACCGATGCCTCGGCTGTCAGTGCCTTTGCAAAACCCAATCCAGACCTAAGCATTCCGTTTACGATTCTTCAAAACGAGTCACTCTTTAATGATGCTTCCGGATTTGTGGCCTTTGACCTTGCCTTACTAGCCTTCACAACGGGAACCTTCTCGGCAACAAACGCGTTTAGTTCCTTTTTCGTTCAGTTTATTGGTGGCCTTCTCTGTGGTGCGATTATTGGCGCGCTCTTCTATGGCGTGCGGCAGTGCCTGATTATTTGGGGTGATGACAGTCCGTTTGTCATGATTGCACTGGAGCTATTGGTGCCATTTTTGGTCTATTTTACGGCCGAACACTTTGACCTCTCCGGTATTCTGGCGGTGGTCGCTGCCGGCATCGTTCAGGGACTAGAAAACGATCATTTACAACTCATTTCCACCCGCATGCAACTGGTTCGGAGTAACATCTGGGACCTGGTCGAGGAAGGTCTAACCGGAATCGTGTTCATTTTTCTGGGGATTTCCCTGCCAGCAATCGTCGCCCAAATCATCCTTAAACGTCCTGGTTTTCTGTGGGTTCTCCTCCTCATCGGACTTTCGTTGTACGGGCTAAAGTTCCTCATTCGGTTACTGTGGGCCCGTTACCTTGTTTGGATGCACGTATCTCGTGACCACCGGTGGCAAGACAGTTTACTCATTGCCGTCAGCGGAGCCAGCGGAACCATCTCCTTATCACTGGCCTTTCTCCTGCCAACAATTAGTGGTGCTCACGTCCTCATTGACCGAAATGCGCTTATCTTTATTGTTGCCGTTGTTATTTTGCTCAGTTTAACCGTTGCCGCAATTACGGTGCCCCGGATGACCGCCCTTCCGCCTGAGGAAGTTGTTAAACCGATGTCGCAATGGACCCGCGAAATGGTGATGGTTGCCATGAATACCGTTCGTAGTGACACTGATCATCCAGCAGAAACGCAAATTGTCCTGGATGCATTGAGTCAACAACTTCACCAAAACGCACGTTTACACCGGCGACAGCGCCACATCCTGTACGAATACGCCGCGGCCGCTGAACACGACGCCATTGAGAAACTCTACAACGACGAAAAGATCAGTCATTCTGAACGCAAGTACTACCACCAGTTCATTGATCTGAACTTACTGTCAGCGGACACCCGCCCCTGGAAAAACATCTGGCTTCGGCTTCGCTTCAGCATTAACATGACCCGTTACCAAAATGTTACTGTCGGTCAAAACGTCTTTTTTACCACCCCGGTCATCACGGAACAGCGCTATTGGCAAAAACAATTTGATGTCCATGGCGAGGATATTCGGCCCATTGAGGAAGCCGGTTTTCAAGCCGTCATGAAGGCTCTTAAACGCTATCGCCGCGCTCATGGTGGCACAACTTCCGTTGAGCTTCACGCCGTTCAACGCTTTTACCGGGAACGCCACCGGCGGATGACCATGCCTGAACCCGATGCACGCATTGTTTATCAGCTGTTCTTGACCGCGTTTCACGCTGAGTATGAGTATTTTCAAACTGCCATCACGCGTGACAACCTGAGTTTAGAAACCGCTCAACATCTGCAACAACACATCATCTTCGACGAAATGGCGTACATTCAAAATAACGACACGTTTATTCGGTAATGCACCCAAATCAAAATCGGCGTGCGTCCTTTTCATCGAGGGCGCACGCCGATTTTGATTTAAGCCGATTCATTATGCATGTAAGTAGGTATAACTACCATTTGAGTTTGCCCGGAAAGTGAACTCATGATCCTGTGCATCCACACTCCGCCAACGTGACAATCGGTAATGCAAGGAATGTCGTTCCTTTAGCTGATACGCCACTAACCGCAGTGTTCTGGTAACGTCATCATCCGCACGGGTCGCGGCGCCGCGAAGCACCCGGTGTAAATCAGCTAAAAATTCGTTGGCATTTGTAATCATGGCAATTCCTACTTTCTTGATGAACATCAGTTATTTATAGTTCCCATTTAAAAGTAGTTAATCCCCTTTCGCAAAAAATCTGCTTTCACAACAATGGCCCTGCCTGATGGTTTAATCCACCTGGCAGGGCCACTTTAAGTTGGTTAGCGGTCTAACTTTTTCTTTGCTTTGTCCGCCAGTTTCCCAGCTTCCTCGCTAAGCTTTCCCGTTACCTTTTGGGTTTCTTCTTTGGCCTTCCCTAATAGTTCTTGGCCCTTACCCTTTGCTTCTGTTTGTTCATCACCCGTTACATGGCCAGCAGTTTCCTTGGCCTTCCCAACCAGTTGATCCTTTTTAGCATCCACTTTATCGTCTAGTGCCATACGCTTACCCCCTTGAACAATTCGGTGAGTTATCAAAAACTAAAGGCTCGCAGTCCTTCATACTTACAGTGTAAAGGCTGACTACTCATGACGCGAATAAACTGCTTCTGTCGACAAACTAAAATGGCCCCCATTATTTGGGCGCCATTACCGCTGGTAACTGATTAATGCTCATACCCGTCGTGATCGGGAAACAATAAGTTTGCGTTCTTCCCCTGAGCCTGCAGGATTTTAATCCGGTCTTCGCCCCACTCGGACATCGCAATCAGCACACTGTTTAACGATTTTCCGTATTCGGTAACTGAATATTCCACGTGTGGGGGAACTTCATTGTAGACCTTCCGGGCGATGATGCCATCATTCTCCAGTTCACGCAGTTGATCCGTTAACACTTTTGGTGAGATTCCGGCAACGGCACGGCGCACGTCCGCCGTTCGCATCGGGCCGTGCCCAAGGTGACACAAAATCAACGGTTTCCATTTATTTCCCATAACTGCGAGTGTGGCTTGAACACCATTTTTATAAATCGTTTGTGGTTCGCTCATCCGTGGTCCTCCTCTGGTGATTATAGGAAAAGGCTACACCATTTGCAGGTAAAAATAAAACAATAAAATGGGCCGCCTAACTCGAGCTGGTGCACAAAACTTACCTTAAAGTGCCTTAGTAAGCTTAAAGTGCGTAATTGTTTATGGGTTCAGGTGCAGTAAACTAATCATCAACACGGAAAGCGAAGGCTCAGTTTAAAATGGAAAACGTAAAAGATAAAGTCGTTATCATTACCGGTGCGTCAAGCGGGATCGGTGCTCAAACGGCAACACTACTCGCAGAGCGCGGCGCAAAGTTAGTTTTAGCAGCACGTCGTGAAGAAGCGCTGGCAACGTTAGCAAACGAGTTAATCAGCACTTATCAAGCAAACGTTATTTACCAACCAACGGATGTGACTAAATTGGCCGAAGTTGAATCACTGATCACCTTGGCAAAACAGCATTTTGGTCGCATTGACGTCCTCTTCAACAACGCTGGGTTAATGCCCGTTTCAATGCTCCGCGATGGTAAGGTCGACGAATGGGAAGCGATGATCGACATTAACTTAAAGGGTGCCTTGTACGGCATTAAAGCAGTATTACCAATAATGGAAGCTCAGCAGAGCGGCCACATCATCACAACGGATTCTGTGGCCGGTCACTTTGTTGGCTTAGGATCAGCCGTTTACTCTGGCACAAAGTATGCAATGCGGGCTGTGATGGAAGGCTTGCGGTCCGAGGAAGTCGGTAAAGGAATCAAGTCAACGTTGATTTCACCAGGGCATGCCCAAACAGGATTAGCCTCAACCATTTCTGACCCTGAGTTACGCGCTGCCGTCCTGAAAAGCGAAGCGGAAACGGGGTTAACAGCAACGGACGTCGCTACAGCCGTCGTGTATGCCATTGATACGCCGGCTAACGTCGGTATTAACGAAGTGATTTTACGGTCCACAGCACAACGAGATTATTAAGGAGCACCATGATGAAAACAATTAACGCAACGGTTCACGTTCAACCCGGAAAAGAAGCAACCTTTATGAAACTAGCCCAGGCCTTAACGACCAGTTCGCGGGCTGAAGTGGGCAACACCCGCTTTGATCTCTATCATCGTCACGCTTGCAACAGTGACTTTGTCTTTGTTGAAGTTTATGCGGATCAAGCAGCCATCGTTGCCCACCGTGATTCGGCCCATTTCCAAGCATTCTTAACGGCATTAGCACCGATTACAAATGCACCAATGGACGTCATGATTTTTGATGGTCTTGGCGCAACGGAATAATCAATTAGAGGAGAAAAACAATGATTACAATTAATGCGACAGTTTATGTCAAACCAACGGACGTTGATGCATACTTAATGTTCACAGACGCCCTTATCGCTGGCACCCAAAGTGAACCTGGTAACTTACGCTACGACATGTATCAATCCGTTGAACACGCGGGTGAATTCGTGTTTATTGAACAGTATGCTGATCAAGTCGCACTGGATGCACATCACGCAGCCACGCACTTTACGGACTTTCTAGCTCAAGTTACGCCACTCCTGAGCCACGACATGGACGTAAAGGTCTTTCGGGAACTTCCAACAGCCGAATAAGTGACATGCTGTCACCTATTTTAAACCCGCCATCGGTAGATTGATGGCGGGTTTTTGATCGTTTACATTCTCGCTTTGTTTCAAATGCTGACTTGCCGCACTACCTGCAAACGGTGGACTCATGGCAAAGAAAAAAGTCATCCACGAACGGATGACTTTTCGATACAGGCTAATGCAATTTCTCCCGATGGCAACCAATATGGCAACCGCAAGCACGAAAAAACTAAGTGAGTGCATACCTGTTTTGACACTTAATTGTGCGCTAATCCCTAGTCCTGCACGCGGTTTTGGATTTCTTTCGTTTGTTCTTCAAAGCCAGGTTTTCCAAGCAAGGCAAACATGTTCGTCATATAATAGCATTAACTCTCTTTAGTTTCATTACAGTAAAAATGCCGCTGTAATAACGTTTATAGCGTTTTCATCGTTTTCAATGTTTTCACTACTTCTATACTAGAGGAAACATCCAAGGAAACATTTTTGAATTAAGAGCAATCTGCATTAGCTACACTTCACTCTTGATATATCGAACGCTAGTTCGTATAATCAGAGATAACAAATCCAAAGGGTGATTCTATGTCAGACGATCAAATGTGGTTGGCTCAACTTCTTAATATCAATAAGGGCACTCGCTTCTTTTTAACCGCGCTTCCGATTTATGAATCCGTTAAATCTGACCCAGAAAAAGTCGAACGTCTCAAAATAGAATTCGACGAATGGATCAACACTACCCACGGCAAGTATGTGCATAAATCAAAAAAGGACTATTTGCGGGTCATAAATAGGAAGTAATTATGAATAAAGATGTTAAATCGATAATGGAAGGCGTCAACAAACTATTTACACGTGCTCCCGGGTGCCAATACCACATTCAGATTGCCAATGACAAATACGACAAGACCTACAACTTTTTCATGCTAATAATGCACAAAGGACGTCGGACGCGTTCAATCCCTATATATGATGTGGATCACTATGAACTTTATTATCTTGAGGAAGTGATTAAAGAAATCCGCAAGCAAACACTGCTAGTATTTGAGTTTAATGCATTTGGAGAAGCAAAGTGGCCATCAACAATGAAACGAATTGAGCCAAGGATCAGTAAAGAGGAAGCTAGATAAGGTAAGCAATTCTAACTATTCTGTTCGTCTTGCTGAATCGTTTTCTGCTTTTCATCAATCAATGTCAGCAACTCTTTTAAATCCTCCACAGTGGCCTTGTTTCTAATGAAACTTCTTGCGCGTGAACGGTCGCTTAAATAGCTAGCGTGGGCTTTATTTTTATTAGCCCATTTTTTATTACGTTCTGTTTGTGTTACTGCCATAATAACCACCCCACGAATGCCAAGACGATTATTAAGGCAACAATCCCCTCCACCCGTTCTTTACGTGTTGTGCGGCGGACCACTATTTTAACGTGCTTTGATTCAAATAGCTTCATGTTAGTCACCCCATTATTTTGTGTTATACTAAAAATGTACCAAAGAGGGAGGGCGAACTCCCTCTTGTGTGGTAATCACTTACCACTTAACAGTAATCTCAAAAGCTATGATTAGTAAGTTAACTTTCAGGGTTAGGCTTACCGATTGTGGCTTTTTTACTTTTAAGCGGGGCAATTTACTCACCTCCTCTTTGGTACATTTATATAGTACTATGCATAGTACTATATGTCAACAGAAAATCTACAATTAAATAGCTAAAAATCCTCTTTACCCATTTTAGTATGGGTAAAGAGGATTTTTTATTTATTATCTGGAAGTGCCCGCGCATACGCACTAAACAAATCCATCTGCAATTGCTGATCGTTTGCAACATATTTGTTGAGCTCACCTAACATGGCCGCAATAGCCATGTCATCGGAGGCCGCTTCTGGACTATTAGCCAGTTCATTTTGCTCCTGCACCATATCTTTTAAATAGGCATTCAGCGTTCGCAAGAACATCAGAAACTCCGGTTGTTTAGTGATTTGTTCATTAACCCACGTGGCATGTTCCATGGCCATACGATGAACAACATTGTAGCTAGCATCCTCAATATTACGATCGCCATTTTTATAGTAATAATAGGCTTGCCGCGTAATTCCCAGTTTTTTAACCAGTGCGCTTACATTGCCATCGAAGTCCGACAACAATAACCGTGCACGTTGTAATTCGCTCAATGCCATTAATAGACCCCCCCTTCGCCATGGATAGTTGTCAGAGCAGCTTCAACGGCCTTTTGTGACGGTACATTTTTGTTAGAACGACGCATTTTTGACAAGGCTTGGCGGCGCTGGGACTTCGATCCATAGGCTACAGCCATCTGGTCAAGCACACTTACTGCTTGTTTTTCGGCTTCATTTTCAATTTGTTTTTGTGCTGAATAATCGTGTGCTCGCACGCGCAGAACCCGGCCATGTTTGTTTTTCATTACGCGGAATGTAGCGTAATCGTCCATCTTTTTGTCGTATTGCATCGTGAGCAAGTTGAGTTCTTCCTCGGTTAATTGGTCCGCTGATTTTAAACCATCAAGTACAACACCGTTAGCATGCACATTCATTTCTTCAACGTATTCATTCATTGTTCTTTACCTCGATTTTTTAAATTGTATAATCAAGGGAGGTCTTGCAGGACCGGTCCGCTTCGGCGGGCCTTTTTTGTCTCACTTGATTACAAATACATAATAACGCTTAGTATTGCGAGTGTCAACTATAGTTGACACTATTTCGTAAAATTAATTTGCTTTAATAAAAAAAGGCTCTAACCTCCCGTGATTTTAGGAAGTTAGAGCCTTTTTTTCATTTAACTATGCTTTTAAACACGCGTCTGCGTTGAACCAAATCAATCCATAATCCGCTCCCAGATCAATCGCGATTGCGTTTGAACCTTCGTCGTAGTCTGCAATTAACCACTCGTCTTTATCGAACTTGAAATGATTGCCTGGAGTGGCGTCATTTTGATTAAGGTTATCAGTTAACGAAACAAATACCAGGGGCACACCATTGTCATCCCAACTTAACTGATCGCTAGAACTAGCCGCAGATAGTTCATGTGACAGCCCCTGCCAGCAGCCGTTAATAAACTCGACCTGATCAAGTAACCAGGGGTGCCCGTTGAACTTAACCCAGCCGCCAGCATCTTTAAATTGCTGAACGGCTGATTTATCGCGTGATGGCGCTGGAACTGGCTGTGGCGTTGGCGTTTGTTCATTGCCATTACCAGTCAACCGATAGACGTAATAATATGGATAGCCATCCAGCGAAGCGAAATAGTCATACCCTAGCTCTTGCACAGCGGTCCCTTCTTCGCCACCAGTGTAATAACAAGTCGAGATACAGTTATTGTCTGGATCACCACTCGTCATCACCATAATGTGACCACCGGCGCCAGCCGATGAACCCCGTTGTCCCCAGATAACAATATCACCCGGCTGAGCGTCCCAACCGTTTTGGTCATTTTCAACAATGCATTCAAACCCATTCGCTGTAAGATACTCGTGAATGGTTTCTGTTGAGTACAGGTAGCTGTAACGACCAGCGCCTGCTTGATACAGCGCCTCGGTCATGGACCCTGAACAATCCGCTGTCCCATCACTCCCATTGCGAGAGCCGTACATGCTGTATGTTAATTGTCCTTCACGATCACGGAACCATTGAATAACGGCATTTGTATCGACTGACATTACTTTGCCCCCTTGTCTTGTGGCTTAACTGGACCGCCGGTCTGTGGTTGTTGATGTAATTTTGCCTGTTGCTTAATGGCTGGCGCGTCAGTTTGAGCAAACGTCTGGTAGGCACGCTCAACTGTATCTTGGATGCGTTGGTCATCAACATTAATCCCTTTGTCCGCTAATGCCTTATTAACACGTTGCACTGCCGCACTCTTCTTGGTGGCCCCAGTCATGTTGTAATTCGTGGCTAAACCCTGAACTGCTGTATCAGCTAAATTCAGGAGCAATTCTTCAATCTGTCGCCCTTTAGACGCCTTTTGCGTGGCTACCCATTGATGAAGCATGGGTGACAACAAACCAAAATAGGCCCACGTAAAAAGGCCACTGGCTAACAGCCAAGTGACCACATCATTAATATTTAACTTACCCATTCTTCTTCTCCTTTAATTCTTCGAGCTCCTTTTTTAACGCGTCACGTTCGTTAATGACGTCTTTGTAGTTCCTGTTGAGCTGGTCTAAACTCATCTGTAAAATTTTAGTCTGGCTGTTCGTGTGTGAATTTCGCCAGGCGAAGAATGCCGGCACTAGGCCTGTCAAAAACGGAAACAGACCGGCATCCTTAATTGCTTCAAAAAACTTGGCCCAGTTATTCATCGAAATCACCATACTTCGTGATCCCGATTGAGAGCCATAGGCCCATTAAAGCCAGCGCCCATGATGAGTTCGGAAAACCATCAATGGACCGCAAGATGAAAATGCCCGAGTAGACGCCAAACAAAAAAGCACTAAACGTGATTAACGGACGTTTAATGCTTTGTACATGTCGAGTAATGCTTAGGAACAAGACCGCCGCAATGGCCACCAGCAGGAACCCAAACCATTTGTCATCGATCCACCCAATCAGCCAGCCAAAGCGTTCTTGAGCCCTCAAGTAGTCCGGGTTACAGATAACATAAAGGCCCTCGGAAAAATAAAACAACGCAATGCCTAAGGCGCCAAAGTTCGAACGAAACAACACGCGATACCAGGCTTTAAAACGTCTGAATTGAGTACGCAATCGTCACACCTTCTTTCGATTTAGAATTTATGAATATTACGTACTGTTAAGCAGTAAGTTCCTTAAATTGGTCCTGTGTGATAATTCCATTGTCCAAATAGAACTGGAAGTATGAAACACTGGCACCCCATGACTTAAACATCTTTAAATCGTCAAATGTAGGAAACATTATGCATTCGCCCCTTTCGTCGCGTTACTTGCCGTTAAGGCGGCCACTTTTGTATTCAAGGCTGCCACTTGCTGCGTCAAGTTCATCATCAACAACTGATCAGTCGTGGGTTGATTTGCTGTCTGATCTGGTGTTGCTGGTAAACGGTCCCCAGTCCACCCGTTCGACGCCGGGTTGTAAACGATGTTGCCCACCAGTCCAGTAATTGGCGTTGCTGTGGCGTTTTCTGGCACCTTATCGCCCACACCGGCACCAGCGTATGCAAATGTTTTTGGGTCATATTTGTAGTATTCAATCATGTCTTTTCTCCTTATTAATTACTTGCTGGGTAGTCGTCACTAGTGATTGCGGTGCCTTTGGCATTTACCCAAGATGAATCTGGATTGTCGGTCACTGCGGACGGAATAACGAACGCCCGAGTTGCCAAACTGCCATCTGGGTTAACAACCAAGAATCCAGAGGCCCAGTCAGCTGGCTTGCCATCAATGATTCCTGGCGCACTTTCTGCCGTTAAATAATGGGAAGTTGTTGGTCTGAATCCCGCCGGGATAAACCCTGCATCTGTGAATTGTGTCCATCCTTTAACTTGTTTACGATTGTTGTCGACCGAGAATGCATACATCACGGTGTTCCCCATTCGTTTAGCAGTCACAATGTAGCC
>NZ_BQXN01000018.1:0-46523 GCF_045862745.1 Furfurilactobacillus entadae
TCCGGCAATGTGATATCTGTTTCGAACAGCAAGTTTTGAATCCATTCCTGTTAGATACGCTTCAACAGCAATGATTTTAGTTTCAATAGAAATTTTAGTCATAAGAAAACCCCGAAAGTTTGTTTCAACTTTCGGGGTAAAGGTCAGAAGCCACGGTTGCGTCCCCTTTTTTATGGAAAAGGCGTCACAGGATTCATAAAGGCAGGTTAAGAAATCCTAAAAGAATGAAATAAATGTGTAATTTTTGTAATATAGATGTAATATAAAGGTATAGAAAGCGAGTCAGACGTTTGGAGGGATTACCATGAAAAAGCAATTATTAAAAATGACAATCATGGGTGTGTTAGCAGTTGGGGCGATGGGTGTGTCCGCAATGCCGGTCGTTGCTTCCGGAGCAATTCCAGTAATGACCACACACGTTGTTTCAAAATCACAAGCAGTTAAAACAACGACAGAGCAGACGACGTTAACGACGGCACAAAAGCAGGCACTCATCTTAATGAATGCTGGTAGCGCTGCTCAACAATTGACGGGTTATTCCTCCTTAAACGTTGTGACGCAACAGTCACCGTGGGCGGTTAGTGTTCCCGGTGATGATAACCAAGAATATGTCTTTAACACACCGGGTGGGCTGAGTGCACTTGGGTACACGATTACCGGTGACACCGTTAACCTATATCATTTCCCATCCGCAGCGGACGCAGGCTGGGTCAACACACCGATTGCTTCATTTAGTTTAAAGGCAGCAACAACGACTGTTCAAAATGACGCCAATGCTTGGCAAACGATGCAGACGCTAGCAGAAAAATTCTAAAGGACTTGTTGGCGTAATCAAAATCGCTTAACGTTTTGACTTCAAAACGTTAAGCGATTTTTTAGTGGCGATGTGGTACAGGTTCAGTGATTGAATAAAATTGACTTTTATCAGAGAAGTCAGCCATGTAGGAACCGTTCAAACCGGCACGGTGCCCCATGACCCCCAGATTGATGATGAGTGTCTCTTGATCCGTTGGAAAATGAATGCGACCTGCGAGTGAAACACTGCGGATGTAATTGACCAAATGATTTAATAACGCTTCCGGATTTTTATTGGTTGGTAACGTTTTGTAGACTTGTAACAAAACATCTGTAATATCCTGCATTTCAGCAGACTGATCTTTACGTGAATAAAGTAAGTTGTAAAGGTCATCAATTGTCTGTTGTGCTTCAGCGATAATTGTTTTTGAATCCATTAATTTCTCCCCCGAGATAATGTGTTAGGCACAAGCTCATTTTACAGGTTCAGATCAGGAACATGCAAACCTATTTGTTTCATGTGAAACAAGATCGTTGGCTGACAAACACTGACCTCTTTTTGAGTGGGGTGTGTTAAACAGATAAGTGATAACAGTTTATCTAAAAGAATAATATTTAACTAGTTAACCTATTTGGCGTAAACGAGTACCGCAAACTGAGAACATAAATGAGTCGATTGAATCATTAGGATGGAAGCGTGATTTTTACCCGGCAAATTGAAGCCATGATTTTGCCGTTGAGTGTGGTTGGTGAAAATGAATGCGAGGACAGCTCGTTGATCAGGATAGAAAATTACGCATTTAAAGTGAATGATTGTTTAGGAAGGCTCGACGAAAAAGAAAGTGGTTCGGGAGATTGGTCCTAGCCGATGGTTGATGAAGCCAAAAATGCAATCTACTAAACAAGGACGAAAATCGCGCCTGAATCCT
Source organism: Furfurilactobacillus entadae (assembly GCF_045862745.1). Lineage (NCBI taxonomy): Bacteria > Bacillati > Bacillota > Bacilli > Lactobacillales > Lactobacillaceae > Furfurilactobacillus > Furfurilactobacillus entadae. The sequence continues at coordinate 1,725 of NZ_BQXN01000018.1, forward strand.
TTTTGGTGGTCGCAAGATCATTCGAAAATTCAGCAACAAAAAACGCTTCAATCGTTTGTGCCACAACGGATTGACTTTGCTGTAGAAAAACAAGAACGTTTCTTAGCCGATGCCGGATTTCGGCCGGTGTGAAGACCAATATTCAGTCTTCCGATTGGAGTCAGACCATGTTAACGCAAGCAATTCTATTTCCCGGGGAATAAAAAGACCGTTAAATTATGTTCCGGCGAAAGACACATCATTTAACGGCTATTTTTGTTTATGACTGTGGTAGTGAAAAGCCCTGAGCTTTCAAAATGGTGCCAATTTCATCTCGGTGCTTTTGGTCAGCGCTCAGATGATGTTGGACAAGACTGGTGAAAGTCTCTATCCGTGCGTTTGCACCGCGTTGTTTATAGTAATCCGTAATGGCACGATCGTACTGGGCCAGCACGGCTGGGTCAAACGTTGGATACGTGTTTTCGCCGACAACAAGTTCTTTAGGTAACCGGGGCTTTTGATCAGGATCGCTATCAGGAACCCCCACCATTAACCCAATCAGCGGAAATGTATGCTTAGGAAGGTGGAGTAAATCAATTAGCTGTTGAGGATCATTTAGAATACTCCCCAAAACAACGCCACCAAGACCATTTTGCTCAGCGTCGGTGAGAACGTTTTGAACGGCGAGGGTTGCATCAAATGCACCGGCCAAAAAGGCATTCCAATTGGTAAAGTTATGCCCGTCTTGATCTGTTGTTAAACGGAGATCCCGGTTTGTATCAACGACGAAAATGAAGAGCTCACCGTTGGGCTGGAACAATACTTGGCTCCCGCTAATGGTGGCAATGCGTGCACGAAGCTGTGGGTCTGTAATGCGAATGAGTGTAAACTCCTGAAGAAATTCACTGGAAGAGGTGGCTTGGGCCACAGCTTCCAACCGTTGATAATTGACGGCGACTGGTTTAAACCGGCGAAGGCTGCGGTGGTTTAATGCAGATGGTTCCATGAGAAGGCCTCCATAACAGGTGTAATGCGAGTAGTTTAGCACCACAACGTGGACTAAACAATATCAAAACGGAGAACGCCAGAAAGCCCCGCCATGTTGACTTAGCGCAACATGGCGGGGCTTTTAGTGAGAGCGTTATTTTCCGTCAGGATGATCGACCAGCCACTGGGTGAAAAAATCGATCTTCATTTGGCTTGCCTGGATGCCATAGGCGAAAGCCAGTTTTTGACCAGCGGACATAATGCGGTCATGGTCTGGTAAGTAAGCATCAAGGCGTTCTTGAAGCATCTTCATTTCCGCTGTTTCTTGGCGGATCTTTTCCTTAACGAGGTCAGAGATCTGTTTTGGATCAACAAATTCACCAAACATTAAGCGGGCCAAAAAATCTGATTTGATGCTCTCTGGTTCCACGGGTGCCGCCAAGTAATTTGCGAATTCCTGCTCACCAGCGGGGGTGATGGAAAAGACGTTTTTGTCGGGTTTGCCTTCTTGTGGAACCACCTTCTTGGTCACTAAGCCATCCGCTTCCAGTTTGCGAAGGGCAGGATAGACCATCCCGGCAGAACTGTCGAAAAAGAAGGTGAAGCTTGTTTGAAACATCTGGGTAATGTCATAACCAGTCTGGGGACCGGATTTTAAAATGCCAAGAACAATGTGGCGACTTTTCATGGTTGGCAACTCCTTTGGTGAATTAAGTCTAGCTTAGCATAAACAACGCTAGTCTGCTTTGACGTCATGGTGAATCAACGCCTGATAATCATGGCGCCGGTAGAAGATGAACCCAACGAAGATGAAACTAATCGTGATGGGAAAGGCAGAACGGTAAAGGCTAAGAAAGGCCTGACTGATGAGCGTATGTGTATGGGTTGAAATGTGGTTGCTGGTCTGTTTGATGATGTGATTATTATTGGCAACCGTGGTCGTTACTTTTTGGGTAACGGCAGTTTTAATTTTGGGGCGAATGATGGTCTGCTGGGCAGCGGGCAGTTGATCAACATTTGCCTTGGCAATTGCAGCTGTCGTTTGTTGCCGAATAATGAGCGCTGCTTGTTGTTTTGAAATCCCACTTTCCTGATGATGGGTGGTTGAGGCACCGGTTCCAGTAAAGTGTTGGTGTGTTGCAGACAGCATTTTAGTTTTAACGTTTTGCGGTAACGTTGTTTGATTGATTTGATTTTGGGCTTGGTGCCAAGCAGTTGTTTTAGCGGTACTGATGTTACTTGTTAACAATGAAACGAAAATGGCAACGGCCAGTACGTTTCCGATTTGGCGCAAAACACCCATAACGGATTGTGAAGCAGTCAATTTTTCACCCTCGAAATCAGAGGCGGCCAGGACAGTAATCGGACCGATGACAACACCATAGCCAATGCCCAACAACATTAATCCAAGTAAGGTCTGCCAATAATGAGCCGGATTCATGTAACCAAGAACAGCATAACCGGCTGCCATGGCGATAAAACCACTGGTGATAATAAGGCGTGGACCAAAATGCTCAATAAGGTTTCCAGCAATGGGTGAGGTCAAAAAAATCATGAAGGACGCAGGGGTGACCAATAGTGCCGCAACAAGCTCTGTCTTATTTTGAACCTGGGTGAAGAAGGTGGGCATGATGACCATAACGGCGACCAATAACAACCCAGCAAGAATCACGGTCAGGGCAGCGCCAGAAAATTGACGATCGGCAAAAAGATCCAGCCGCACCATGGGTGACTCAACCCGCGATTCCAAGAGAATGAAACCGACGAAAGCGACGATTGTGAGAACGGCCAGACTGATGATTCGTGAACTGGTCCACCCCCAATCAGTTCCTTGCGTTAAGGCCAATGTTAGTGAAAACAGTGTCACCATGAGAAGAATCATGCCACCAAAATCAATTTTGGCGTTAATCTTTGTTTCGTTGCGAATGGGTAGTTGAAGGACGACACCGACAAAAGCAATCAAAAGAAGCGGTAAATTAATGTAGAAAACCCACCGCCACCCCAGAAATTGGGTGACAACGCCACCAATCGTTGGCCCTAATGTTGAAGCTAATCCTTGGGTTAAACCGATGGTAAGTAAGGCAGTTTTCCGTTTTGCCTGGGTGGTGGAAGCGATGGCGATGGTCATGCTGGTTGGGAAAATAATGGCAGCACCAATACTTTGAATGCCCCGGCCAATGATTAAGGTGGCCGGAATGCCTGCATTTCCTGAAACAAATGAGCCGATGGCAAAGGTGAGAAGACCAATGAGGTACACTTTGTTTCGACCAAAAATATCTGCCAACCGTGCTAACGGAATGGTTAAAACCGCAAATGTAATGGTGTAAATGTTGAGGGCCCACGAGAGCCGATCGAGGGAAACGTTCATGTTACTTTGGATGGCAGGCAGCGCAATGTTCATGACCGTGGTATCGAGCATACACAAAAAGGTGCCAATGCACATTGTGAGAATAAGGAGCATTTGTTTGTTTTTCATGGTAATCACAGCTTTCATATTAACAATTATAGTATAAAATCTATGGTTCATACTATAATCATCAATACTATAATTGTCAATATAAAATTTGATTTAAAAAAAGCGCTTTTACCAGATGCGGAGTTGTTGGTGAGCATCTGGTAAAGCCGCTTAGGATGAAATGATGATGTTTCACATGAAACATTTGAATGATAAACGTGGCCGTTCATTCATGGTGATTAAATGAATTCCTTTTGACGGCGTTATTTGTGACGGAGCAAGTTGATACTCAAGCCGAACTTTTGCGGTTGTGGCCTCCGCAAGTCGAATATCTTCATTCATGTTAATTTGCCAAAGCTTGTCATTTACAGTTAACTGATGAGCGACTAAGTAGTGTCGAAGCAAATCAATGCCGTGATTAATGGCAGTGTCAGTTGTCTTTGTTTCAATGGCTAAAAAGTCACCAGCAGGTCGGGTTATGGTTTCGACAAAATCATCGTTAATGACGCTTGTTGCCTCTTTAAGTAACTGAAAGGGGCCATTTTTTGACGGATGCGGGTCAAGGGGCGGAACCGTTAATAAAAAACCTGAGCATTTGCCGTTAATGAGGACTAAGGGTTCTAGGTGCTGATAAAACGTTGTAAAAGCTTCAGCGATTTGTTGAGGTGAACATTCTTTGAGGATCGGTGAAAACCAAAACAGTTGTGCGACACGGTGGGTAATGTATGGGTGGTCGTGGAGCACCGGATCGCTGGCAACAATGCTCTGATGTCTGGTGGTCAGTGATTGTTTGATCTGTAAGAGATCATGAATCTGGTCATCAATCCGAGATTGTAACTTATCCAGGAGCTCGTTTGGTGATGTTTTGTTTGTTGATGGGCTAACCTGTTTGATTTCACTGAGCGAAAGGCCAAGGCGGCGGAGGGTCAAAATGAATGAGAGTTTATAAAGCTGATCATAATTGTAGAAGCGGTAGCCCTCTTCATTCGTCAGCGCTGGTTTAAAAATATCCTGTTGATCATAAAGAATTAATGTCCGACGGGTGGTTTGTGCAAGCTTCGCAAATTCGGTGATTTTAAGCATAATTTCTCCCAAAAATTGATGGTTGACTGTAACCCAACGTTACAGTTTATGGTGAATAACATCAAGTGAGGGAGGATTTTGAAATGAATCAAAGCGAACAAGTAACGATTATTTATGCGCACCCGTGGGACGGAAGTTTTAATCAAGCAGAATTGACGACCGTAAAAAAGCGCCTCGATGAACGGAAACAACCCTACACGGTAATCAATTTAAATGCGGATGGTTTTAACCCGGTGATGACACAAAGCGATTTGTCCGTTTATGGGCGTGGCGACTACAAGGATCCACAGGTTGCTAAGTATATTGAGATCATTAAAAAGACGGATAAAATCATTTTGCTGTTTCCGTTATGGTGGGCGGGTATGCCGGCCATTTTGAAGGGCTTTTTTGACAAAGTCTTTTTAATGAACCGGATTGTAAACTTTGTCGATCGAAAAGCAGTCAGTCATACAAATGTAACCGGCGCGCTTGTGTTGACCACATCTCAACTGTCAAACGAAGAAATGGCCGTTGGGTTTGATGGTGCCATTGAACGGGTTGTCAATTATCCGTTGGCCTCAGTGGGTGCAAAGCAAATTACGTGGCATAACCAGGGCGATATTCTTATGAAAGATCGGCCTGCCTTAGCAGCTTATCTGGAGAAAATTCCGGGGTTTGTGGACGACTTGTTAAATTAGAAAACAATGAGGATTCGTCCTGATACCCAGGGTTGTATCTAGCAAAAAAGCTCATCCAGATTGGATGAGCTTTTTTTGCGTGAAAATTGGTTCTTAGATAACGGCGGCCTTAATTTGCCGTTTTGGAAAGCCATTCAACAATGTCACGCGCGGAAAAGGCATCGTAAACGAGTGTTTGGTTGTTAAAGACGATTTCAACGAGGGGCAGGTTCTCATCAAACTTAGTGGCCACGGTTTGTGTGAACCACGTGGTCACGTGAACTGGGTCGGCATTAGGCAACGTCAAATGATGAGAAAGAAGGTCAGCTGGCTTTTGCCACACGGTCACTGCGGCGTGCGTCTTGGACTCAAAGCTAGGATCACTGATCAATTCTTCAATTAAAGCTAACGCGGATAATTGTTTATTAATTTGGCGCCGATCAGCAACCAAACTTGCTAATTCATCAAGATCACTATCCGTGGCGTAATTTCTAAGAAATGTTTTGGCGGTGTTTCGGTAAGAAAGATAACGGCGCCGATCTTTGTGGGTGTCATTATATTTCTTTTGGGCGAGTTTTTGAGCATCACTTAGTGGCATAAAAAAGGTCCTTTATTTTGATTAATGTGCGTTACGGTCAAATAGGAATCGTGACAAGAATATTCGGAGATAGCGAAAATGAAACAAGTGAAACGGAGAAAATGGCCGTTTGAAAATAAATTTAAAGTGACGATGATTAACAGGGTCAGTAGTTAATCTGGTAGAGTTAAAGAAGATTAATAAACGGAATTAAAAAAGCGTCTAAAAATTTTGAACGGGCATTTTTGGCTCTAAAAATTTTAGGGATTCACAATAATTTTAGCACGGATTTTTCGTTTCGAACGGGTTCGATTTTGATTCCACCGAACAAATTTGGCTGATGATCGCAACCTCATTTTTGGATGAAAAAACGCCGCTTTCCGCCTAGTACATATGCTAGTGCATGTACTAGGCGGAAATGCGATTATTAAAACGCTAAAACGTTGATACCAAAGGATTTATGAGGTCTTTTTGCGCGCTTCGATGATGAGCGCAAATGACGGTAAATGATGATTGATTAGACGATATTTTCAATAGTGCATGTACGATGTTTGGCTGATCAAAACTAGGGCTGGCGTCACTTTAATGGCGGAATAAAGTCGTGAACAATTACCAACCATAGCACCGATTGACTACGATTTAAACGGCAACAACCGAGTGTGGCCGAGTGGATGATCAATCTGGGCACAAAAGTGATTGGGTGCGAAAAACACTGATGATGACGGAACCGCCACCACGGTGTGTGGCTCACGGCAATTAACCTAAAAAGTGGCAATCAAACGCTAAAAAGGAACATTCGTGGTCAATGAGCCGTGAATGTTCCTTTTTTGATGCAGTTGTTCCGTATGATAATCCGCTAAATGTGGACATGAATCGTCAGTTTAGTGATGTTACTTTTGATCGTCCTTGCGGTGGCGAAACGGTGTAAACTAAGACTACTTGAAACAACACGAAGCGAGTAAAGGGGATAGCATGAAGTTTTTACACACGGCTGATTGGCACATTGGTAAGAAGCTCCACGGATTCGACCTCCACGATGAACAGGCAGACGCGTACCGGCAAATTTTAGCCATTGCGTTGCGCGAACAGGTCGATGCGGTGGTGATTGCGGGTGACTTATATGACCGGGCGTTGCCAAGTGAAGATAACGTTTCGCAGTTGAACCACATGCTCATTGATTTGAATTTGACCAACAAGTTGCCGTTACTGGCAATCAGTGGGAACCATGATAGTGCAACCCGGCTCCACGTGGGGAGCGAATGGTACGCCCAAACGAACTATTTTTTAAACACTGAGCTTAGTGGTGCGTTTGAACCGGTCGATTTGGGCGACACGCAGTTCTTTTTACTGCCATACTTCGAACCGTGGCAGGTGCGCAATGTGTTTGAAGACGATTCGATCCGAACCGTGGAACAGGCCATGAAGTTAGTGGTGGCAAAACAGCAAGAACACTTTGATCCGGCCAAAAAGCACGTGTTAGTGGCCCATTTCTTTGCGGCAGGAAGTAGTACGACGGATTCAGAAACGAAGGTGGTGGTTGGGGGCCTAAACGCTGTGCCACTGGACCTACTCGAACCGTTTGATTATGTGGCGCTCGGCCATTTGCACAACCACCACGCCCTGAACCAGCCCAGGATGCGTTACAGTGGGTCGCCGGTGAAGTTTTCCTTATCAGAAGCTGGCGAAACGAAGGGTGTTTGGGTGGTGGACACGACGGCGATGACGGAAACGTATGAAGCACTGACACCCGTGCGTGATGTCGTTACACTGACGGATTCCTTCGAACATTTAACGGAACCAGATTACTATCAAACGTTGGATCGCGATGCGTATTACGGGCTGACGTTAACGGATAAGGCCATCATTCCCGATGTGATGAACCAGTTACGCCAGGTCTATCCACGGATCGTTAGTTTGGAACGGCAATTTGGTCGCGAGGCGTTGCCAACGGTGGCGACGGTCGACACTTCCGCCGCCCCGCTGACTCTTTTCGGGGACTTTTTTGAGTACGTCAACGAAGAGACGATGAACGAGCAACAAACACAGTGGGCCAAGGACAGCCTGCAGAAAGCGGAACACGAGGAATAAGCCATGCGACCACTTAGAATTCGACTCGTTAATTTCGGCCCGTACCGGGATCAAACCATTGATTTTGAAGCGTTTAATGAAGCACCGTTATTTTTGATCAGCGGGAAAACGGGTGCCGGAAAAACCACCATTTTTGACGCGATGTGTTTTGCACTGTTTGGGCGGTCTTCTGGTGGTGACCGTGACCCTGCACAGATGCGCTCTGACTTTGCGACACCGACGGAAGAAACGGCGGTGACGTTTATTTTTGAGCACCAAGGGGAGCAGTACGTCATTGTCCGAAAGCCGGCCCAAGTGCTTGCGAAAAAACGTGGGACCGGAACGACGACGCAAAACGCCAGTGTTGAACTGACGGTGACTGATCGCAACGGGCAGGAAAAGGCGTGGACCAAGGTGGGCCCCGTCAGAGATAAATTAACGGATCTGCTTCACCTAACACCGGAGCAGTTTACCCAGATCGTTTTACTTCCTCAAGGGCAGTTTCGCCACTTTTTAGAGGCCAATAGTAATGAAAAGCAGAAGCTATTGGCTGACCTGTTTAGCACGGATCTATACGCACGCTGGGCCGCTGAACTTGCGGATCAATTGAAAGCCATGAAGCAAACCGTTCAGGGGCAGACGTCGCAATTGGCAGCCTACGCAAAAATGATCCAGTGGCAAGCGGATGAGCATCCTGACGAAACGGCGCCACTGGCAGATGTGCTTCAAGCATTGACGACCCAAAACGAACAGATGACGGCGGAACTGACGGAACGCCAACACCACCACGATGACGAAACGACGAAATTGACTAAGCTGGAAAACCAGGTGAAGGCGGCTGAGACGTTATTAGCGGTGTTTAAACAACGTGATGACGCATTAGCTGCTAAAGCCGAATTAACGGCTCAGGCGCCCAAAATGGCGGCACTAGCGGCGCAGATAACGGAACTAGGCTGGGCCAGTGAAGTGCAGCCGCTACTGGTAGCGAAGGAAGCGACTGCTGACCAGTTAACCAAAACTTCGGCGACCCTTGCAGAGACAACAGCGGCTTCAAAAACGGCGACCGTAACCCTTGAAGCGGCAACAACCGCCCTAACGGCACACGTTGCAAAAGCGCCTGAAGAACAGCAGCGCCAGCAAGAATTAACCACGTTGACCCAGCAACGACCGTTGTTTAAACAGGTCGCGACGCTGACTGAAACGGTGACTGAGCAACGCAAACGCGTCGCAAAAGATGAGGCCGCGGTCGCTGCACTAAAACAGGCGCAGGTGGCAACGACCACAACGATTCAGACGGCAACAGCGCAGGTGGAGAAACTTGGCGATCTGGAAGCGGCCCAACTTGCGTTACGAGATCATGCACATGCACTGACAACCATTCAAAAACAGCGAACGGATCTACAGCAGTTACAGGAAACGGTGACGCAGACTACAAACCGAATTGCTGAAGTTAAGGCAACGTTAGCCACGGCAACAGCGGAACAGGCGCAGGCAATCGCTGCGTATGAAACGGTGGATCGCGAGTGGACCGTTGCCCAGATTCAACGACTCAGCGCAAAGCTAGTGCCCGGTGAACCGTGTCCGGTGTGTGGCGCGGTGGATCATCCGCAGGTGGCGCTGGTAGCGACAGCTACGGTGGTCGAAGAAGACGTGAAGGCCGCGGATGCCCGGCGCCAACAGGCTAGTACGACGGTTGAGCGATTGACGGGACAGCTACGGACACTGACGGATGAACTGGCGGGTCACGTAACGGCGTGTGAAACGGCGCAGACGGCGTGGCTAGCGGCTGTTTCGACCGTCACTGATGAGGCGTTGGTTGAGTTGGCAACTGCGGATGAGGCGGTCGCTGAGCAGGTGAACCAGCAAGCGGCCAACGAAGCGGCCCTAGCTGATCAACTTGAGCAGCGAACGCAATTAACGCAGACACTGAGCACAGCAACGGTCACCCAAACAGATCAGACAGCGCAACAAAAAAAGTTGGTCGAGACACTTCATGCAGATCAGACAACGCTCGCAACGGTAAGCGCCCAGTTAACAGAACGGCAACACGGCTTACCAACTGAGTACGTTGACTTAGCGGCGCTGGACGCGCACCTTGAGGCCGTCCAGAATGCCAGTGCCACGTTTAAAGCAACGGAAGCACAGCTTCGTGATCAGCAAGCAACGGCCCGCGATGCCCACACCCGGTTAGCCACACAGGTTCAAAACCTGACGACGGAGCGTGACCAGCAAACGGTGGCCCGTGATGACGCAGAACGCGTGTTAAACGACGCCTTGACGGCGCATGACGCAACGTTGCCACAATTACAAACACTGCTTACGATGCTGCCACAGTTAGCGGGGCTCCGTGAGCAACAACAGCAATACGCTGAGCAGGTGGCCAAGGTGACCGGGCAATTAGAAACACTTGAAGCACAAATTGGTTCGCAAAAACGGCCCAATGTGGCTGAATTGGTGGCGGCTCGTGACGCCCAGCAAGCAGTCCAACAGACGGTTCAGGCGGCCTTTTATGAATATCGCCAGTTGGTCAACGGCAATGTTGAGCTGGCTGATAAGTTGACGACCGGAATGGGTGAAACCAAGGCCGCACAAACAACGCTGGCACAACTAACGGAGTTGTCTGATACCGCTAATGGTAAGAATCACCTTAACCTTAGTTTGGAACGGTACATTCTCCAGACCTATCTGCAAAAGGTGCTGGAAGTCGCAAACGTGCGGTTAGCGGCGCTGACCAGCAACCGCTATCAGTTCCAACTAGATACGGCCGTTGGCTCACGGACAACGGATACCGGGTTGGAAATCAATGTCTTTGACGATCAGGCCGGTAAATCACGGAGCGTTCACACGCTGTCTGGTGGTGAAAGTTTCATCGCGGCGCTGTCCCTGGCGTTGGCCCTTGGTGAGGTCATTCAAAACGAGGCTGGTGGGATTTCTATCGAAGCCTTGTTCGTGGATGAAGGCTTTGGTTCTCTTGATGAAGAAGCGCTTCAGATGGCGATGGAGGCGTTACAAAGCATTGAGGGTCGCAACCGGATGATCGGCATCATCAGTCACGTGACCGAGATGCAGGAGCAGATTCCGGACCAACTACGGGTGGTTTCGCAAGTAAACGGGCAAACGAATGTAAGCTATCAACACGAATTGTAATGCGAATTTTTCAATCAAAGACGTCCGCGCTCCTTGTATGGAGTGCGGACGTTTTTAGTATCGTTACATGATAAATTGAACTGGCTCATTACCTGAAATTGATTGTATTGGTTGAACTTTGTTATAAAATGAACTTAGCATTTGATAAGGAATTAATTCTAGGAGGGCTCATGATGATGCAACAACGATACGGAATCGGTTTAGATATTGGGACGAATTCAGTGGGGTTTGCTGTCACGGATGAGGACGGACACGTTACGCGGGTGAAGGGGAAAACAGCCATTGGTGCGCATTTGTTTGAAACAGGAGTCTCTGCCGCAGATCGCCGCGGTTTTCGGACGACACGGCGGCGGTTAGGTCGGCGCCGCTGGCGGCTAAGGTTACTACGGGAAATTTTTGACCCCTATATTACTGAAAAAGATCCTGAGTTCTTTTTACGGCAAAAATACTCTGGAAGTTCTGCTAAGGCCGGTGAGTTGCCAGCTGAAAAAGGACTGTTTAACGACCAATTGGATGAAGAATTTTACGCTAAATATGCAACGATGTACCATCTGCGTAACGCATTAATGACAGAACACCGGCAGTTTGATGTGCGTGAAATTTATCTGGCCATTCACCACATTGTGAAGTCACGAGGCCACTTTTTACTAGCAGGGCGGGCCGCGGATTTTAAAACTGGTGAATTAAACTTAAAGGCTCATTTTGAGGCCATTAACGACTATTTCCAAGTGAACATGCCAGAGGTCGACTTAATATTACCAACCGATGAACACGGATTGACTGAGATTAAAGCGGTTTTAATGGCAAACGAACGCAGTCAGTCAGATCGTCAAAAAGAAGTAACAACGCTAATTCTTGCCGTCGTGAACGAAGCTGGTGACCGCGAGCAAAAAGCAATTCGGAAAAAACTTGTGACAGAACTGATCAAAGCCATTGTTGGAATGAAGACGCGTTTGTGGGTGCTTCAAGACGGTGAAAAGGATGCTGGCCTCGAGATTAAGTTTGATGGGTTTGCAGAATTTTTTGATACCCTAGGTGGTAATTTACCGGACGATTTTCAAAGCTTTTTGGCAGAGCTAAATGACCTTTATGGTGTCATTGCATTGGCCGGGATTATCCCCGAAGGAAAGACGTTCTCACAGGGGATGATGGCTCTGTATAAGCAACACAGTGACGATTTGGCGCTATTGAAGAACTACTGCAAGGAACAGTCGGATGTAACTCGTGCGCGTGAAATTCGGGCTACGTACGATGTCTATATTGCCGGAAAAGATGGCAAGGCCGTTCCTCAAGATGATTTTTACAAGGCACTTAAAAAGTATGTTGATGTGGACGCTAAGGAAAGCGACGCTGCCAAAACAATTGCTGACGAAATCGCGACAGGGAAGTTTATGCCTAAGTTGCGAACCAAAGCTAACGGAGTTGTGCCACATCAAGTGCATCAATCTGAATTGGATGCAATCATTGAGAATCAACGTGCTTATTATCCGTGGTTAGCTGAGCCGAATCCGGTGGAAGACCATCGTTTGAGCTTACCGTATAAATTAGATGAATTGGTTAGTTTCCGCGTTCCGTACTATGTTGGTCCCATGGTGACTAGCTCCACCGGGAAGGAAACACCAGAAACTCAGTTTGCGTGGATGGTCAGAAAGGCAACTGGAACGATTACACCATGGAACTTCGATGATAAAGTTGATCGATCAGCTTCTGCAGAGGCCTTTATTGAACGAATGAAGACAACTGACACTTACTTGATTGGTGAAGATGTTCTCCCGGCACAAAGTTTGCTTTACCAAAAATTCGAAGTGTTGAACGAACTGAACAAAATTCGCATTAACGGTAAACCTGTGACAACAAAGCAAAAGCAGCGCTTTTTCAATGAGTTATTTAAGCATAAAAAGGGCGTTACGGTTAAGGAAATTCAAAAGAACCTTACTGCACATAATGAGCATCAAACCGAAGAGGATGTCATTACGGGATTGTCAGATCCGAAGAAGTTTACTAGCACATTAAGTAGCTACATTGACTTCAAAAATGTGTTGGGCGATGTCGTCGATGACCCAACAAAACGTGATGACATTGAACAAATCATCGCATGGTCAACACTCTTTGAGGACGCAACCATTTTTAGTGAAAAGCTGGCCGGAATTGAGTGGCTGACGGCGGAGCAACAAAAGAAGCTGAGCTGGATTCGGTATCGTGGGTGGGGGCAACTCTCAAAGAAATTACTAACTGAGCTGACTGATATAGACGGAAATAGTGTCATTGATTTGATGTGGGCGACCAATAAAAACTTCATGCAGATTCAAACCGATGAGGCCATTGCCCAAAAAATCAATGAAGCAAACGGTCTTGCCATGCAGGGACAAACAAGTGATGAATTGATCGACGGCTTCTACACGTCACCTGAAAACAAAAAGGCGCTGCGTGAGGTGATGAAGGTTGTTGCTGATATTCAGCGAGCAAAACACGGTCAGGCGCCTTCGTGGATTTACATCGAAAGTCCCCGTGAAAAAGGACGGAACACAGGCCGAACGGTCAGCCGTGGCCAACAATTAAAGAATTTGTATCAGGATGTTGCTAAAACGTTGATTGATCCAAAGATTGTTCAGGAACTGGATGAAAAAATTAAGGATAAAGCCACGTTTACGGATCGATTGGTTCTGTACTTTATGCAAAATGGACGCGACATCTATACAGGGAAGCAGCTGTCAATTGATGCACTCAGTAGCTATGATATTGAGCATATTTTGCCGCAGAATTTAATCAAGGATGATTCACTTGATAATCGGGTTTTGGTTCATTCCGAAATTAACCGTGAGAAAAACGATCGGTTTGCTTCAGAATTATTCCAGAAGTCCATGGGGAATTTGTGGCAAACTTGGCAAAAACAAGGCTTAATTTCCCAGCGGAAATTGCAGCATTTAATGATGCGACCAGGAGACATTGATAAGTACGCGACCGGGTTTATTGCCCGTCAGTTAACAGAAACCCGCCAGATTATTAAACTAACGGCTGATTTATTAAATGACGTGTATTCGACAGATCAAACCCAAATTGTGATGATTAAAGCAGGATTGAATCATGATTTTCGAACTACGTTTAATTTCCCCAAACTGCGAAACGTTAATGATTACCATCATGCTTTTGACGCATTGTTAACCGCAAAAATTGGAAGTTATTTGTTGAACCGGTATCCCAAACTAACGCCATTTTTTGTGTATGGAGAGTACACACCATACAAGGATGCAACGCAAAAGATGCGAAGTTTTAATTTCGTCAGCCAGTTAAAGAGTGATGTAGTTGATCATGAGACGGGTGAAATTTATTGGTCAAAAGAGGCCGAACTGGCCGAATTGGATCGTGTTTATAACTTTAAGACCATGCTTGTAACTCATGAAACAACGACGAATCATGGGCCAATGTTTAAGCAGACCATTTATAAGGCTAAGGACGATCAATCAAAGAAGCTCATTCCGATTAAAAAAGGGATGCCAACTGATGTTTACGGTGGGTATACAAAGCGCGAAGTTTCTTATTTGAGTGTCGTGAAATTAGCAAAAAGTACCATTGGAAAGGAGTACCGGGTTGTTGGAATCGACACATTGACTGTTGATGAACTAGAAAGGGTTCGTCGAGATCAAGGTGATACAGCTGCTGACGCCTTTTTATATGAGGCTATTTATAAAACGCTAAATGGCGAAAGCAAACGTGGCATTGCCCATGATGGTTTTAAGATTGTTATTAAAAAACTTTTACTTGGCCAGCAAATTAAGGATAATGGAACGAAATTTTCCTTTAGCAGCGCACAATATTATCACAATTTACAACAGCTATTTCTCTCGAGAGCAGATCAGCAGTTGTTGGTTGATCATAATGATGGAGATTACGATCAGCACTTAAATGAAATTTTTGATCATATTTTGACTCAGGTTGATAGGTATTTTTCACTATATGATGTTGGTAATTTCCGTAATAGTTTATTATCTTCAAGGGATAAATTCGTGGCCTTACCAGTTGGTGGAGAAGGGTTCACTAAACTGGATGCAATAAATAATATTTTGGTTGGATTACATGCAAATAAAAAGACAACTGATTTAAAGGCGTTAGGAATAAAGGTTAATCTTGGTCAATTACAGATGAAAAAAATATATCTATCCAAAGACGCGCAGTTAATTTATACATCACCAACCGGTCTTTTTACTCGAACGGTTCCATTTAGTTCTTTGTAAAATTAAAAAGGTGCCATCGAAAATAATTTCGATGACACCTTTTGTTATGTAGTGGTCCGAATAGCGAACCCACAGGTTTAAACTCGGCCGAAGCCTTGCTTGATTTTAACGCTCTATGTCAGATCAATAGGATCAAAAATTGGAATATGTCAGTTCCAACACCAGTAATATAGCACAGAATAATTGGTGACACAAGGAGGGGTCATTTCATGGGATGGCGAAGTGTAGTTGTGACACAACATTCAAAAATTTCATTATCGGCAAATTGTTTGGTGGTGCAAACGGATCAAGGGGTCGTAAGGGTGCCGATTGATGACATTGACGTTCTACTAATTAGCACCACACAGGCAGTCATTACAACGGCAGTAATTGCAGCACTGGCACAAGTGCACACAAAAATCATTTTTTCTGGTAAGGATGGTCAACCGGTTGGTGAATTTGAAAGCCTAACGACGCATCGACGAACGGCAGATTTAGTGGCACAACAGGTCAACTGGTCGCCAGATCGGGGTCAACGTTTATGGACAACGATGGTTCAGGCGAAGGTGACAAATCAGATTCAATGTTTAACGAATGCGGCAATTGATGCGACTGCGTTGGAAGATGAACTGGATCAGTTGGAACTAGGAGACGTCACGAATCGTGAAGCGGTTGCCGCACGGAAATATTTTCCGTTATTATTTGGCGATAAATTTTCGCGGCGTCAATTTGATGCAACAAATGCTGCGTTAAATTATGGTTACGCAATTATTTTGGCGCTTGTTGACCGTGAAATTGTGAATAATGGATACCTGACGTGCATTGGTGTTCACCATTATAGTGATGAAAATCCTTATAATTTGGGTTCGGATTTAATGGAACCATTTCGACCAATAGTGGACTACTGGCTGTGTCAACAGCGATTCAATGAACTAACACCAGACATTAAGTTTGGTCTTGTAGAGTTGCTTAATTTAGAAATTGATTTTAATGGTAAGACAATGCTAGTTCGGAATGCATTAACTGAACATGTCCGGAATTGTGTGAATTATTTAAGTGGCGATGACGATGGTTTGAAAATCGAGGTGAAAATTCCTAATGAGGTATCGAATAATGCGATTAATGGTCATGTTTGACTTGCCAATGGATAGTAGTGAAGAAAAACGAAACTATCGGCGGTTTCGTAAGGCCTTAATTAACGAAGGCTTTTTAATGATGCAGTATTCGGTTTATGTACGAGTGTGCGTTAACCGGAGTTCGGCACAATTAATGGAAAAAAGAATCGCAATGATTACACCATTAGCGGGTCTGGTCCAAACGCTGATTGTGACAGAAAAACAGTATCAATCAATGAATTTCTTGGTAGGGACACCAAAAGATGATGCACGAAATTCAGCGGAAAGGACGTTGATTATATGAATTTAGCATTTGAATCTTTTGAACCAATAAACGTAAAGTCTGGGCGCGTTACGGTGCTTGATGTGGCCAGTCCCCAGCATTATTTGGAATTGATAACCGGGTTCAAAGACGATACGGATCAGCTTCACGTCAGCGCGGATGACTGGGAATTAGCACAAACAAGTAAGCTTAGTTATTGGCTTGGAGATCCAATGTTGGAACTTGATCTCAATAAAGTTTTTATGAAAAAGGTTTTGGCACGTTTAAGCGTCCTAGCAACTGATGAGTGGAGTCAGCTTGCCGACGAAGTGCGAATCGTTAAAACCCATGTCTTAGAGACTAGTTATTTGCTTGATTTGCCATTAGAAGTATCATCGTCCCTTTCCCTAGAGGCTGTCATTAAAAGTGCCGGTCTTACAATTCCTGAACATTTGAATCAAGATCCGTATGTTAAAATGGAGACGTTGATCAAGATCATTACTGAAATTAATGAACAGCGGATGCTCGTTTTAACGAACGTGAGTCACTACCTCAATGTCACCCAGTTTTGTCAGCTGGCGGAGGTGGTTGCTGACGCTCAGGTTCCATTGCTTCTCATAGAATTCTCAGACTGCAATCGACGCACAATATTTGAAAAGTGTGATTATATCTACATCGACAAGGACTTTGTTGATTGGCGGTAAAATCATTATGATAATTTTGTGATAAAAGAACGGTTTTAGATCTATGTCAGATCAATAGGATCAAGAACTTCGGCTATTGCTTTCTCGGATTGACTACAGTTTTAGATCTATGTCAGATCAATAGGATCAAGAACTTAATACAGCGTTAATCCCACCGGATGATTGTTTTAGATCTATGTCAGATCAATAGGATCAAGAACTACCTTTTTTTATTTACTCTAACCTTTCATGTTTTAGATCTATGTCAGATCAATAGGATCAAGAACCGGCAACGTGTTCGACAAGTCTCAATCTTTGTTTTAGATCTATGTCAGATCAATAGGATCAAGAACTGTTCAAGCCTGGGCTGAACTTAATCTTTCGTTTTAGATCTATGTCAGATCAATAGGATCAAGAACCTGACGAATCCCAACGGGACCACTTTAAAAAGTTTTAGATCTATGTCAGATCAATAGGATCAAGAATCGGTCTGGGTAATTATCACCATCATAGTTGTTTTAGATCTATGTCAGATCAATAGGATCAAGAACTGTACGCGACGCTATCCAAGATGGTGTTATGTTTTAGATCTATGTCAGATCAATAGAATCAAAATCGTTTCCTCGCCAAACATAGGCCTTCAGAAAGCTAATTGATGTTTTCTGAAGGCCTATGTTTTACGGACACAAGCGTGTTAAACAAAAGTGTCCCTAAATGACCAGTTCTCTCAAAAGTTTGCTTCAACTTTCGGGTGCTGGTTCATTTAGGGACACTTTTTATGCTGATTTTCATTGACGCCGATTGTTCAGACGGTTACTTCCCTTAATTAAACTGTGCGTTATACAGCTTCGCGTAGGCGCCGTTTTGAGCTAACAGTTGCTCATGGGTCCCGTGTTCGACGAGGCGGCCGTCGTCCATGACGATAATTTGATCCGCGTTGTGGATGGTGGAAAGGCGGTGCGCAATGACCAGTGAGGTCCGTGATTGCATCAGGTTTTCCAGGGCGTGCTGAATCGTCTTTTCAGATTCGTTATCAAGGCTGGCGGTGGCTTCGTCTAAAATGACGATTTGCGCGTCCTTCAACAACGCACGGGCGATGGAGAGCCGCTGCTTTTGACCACCAGACAGCTTGACACCCCGTTCTCCAATTTGGGTCTGCATGCCATCGGGTAGGCCGTGGATGAAGTCGGCAATGTCGGCCATGGTCGCTGCGTTCCAAAGTTCTTCTGTGGTGGCATCTTCGCGGCCGTAGCGAATGTTTTCCTCAATCGTGCCATCCAGCATGTATACGTCTTGCGAGACGATGGCGATGTTTTTGCGCAGGGACGCAATTTGCAGCTGTTTGATCGGTGCGCCATCAAACGTAATGTCACCGCTATCTAAGTCGTACAGCCGGTCGATGAGCTTTGTGAGGGTGGTTTTACCGGACCCAGAGTGACCGACCAGGGCCGTTGTTTTACCAAACGGAATCGTGAAGGTGATGTCATGAACCGCGGGCACCGTGGCCTTGACCTGGTCGTCATCCCCTTGGTACGTAAACGAAACTTGTTGAAGGTCGATCCCTTGGCGAATGGTGGGGAAGGCCTGTGCGTCCGGTGCAGAGACGATGGCTGGTTTCATTGCCATGATGTCCATCACGCGGCCATAGGAGACCAAAGATTGCTGCAACTGGTTAAGAATCTGGGTGAAGGCCCGAATGGGACTCTGGAGCATTGCGACATAGGTGAGGTAAGCAACTAATTGTCCCACCGTTAACTGGCGCTGAATGACGAAGTACGCCCCCAATGCGAGGATGATGGCAATGCCCAGGTAGTTCACGAAATCAATCAGCGGTGAAAACAGGGCCTGGTTTTGTGTCGCGTTAATCATGTCCTGTTTATTCTTGTTGGCAAACGTACTGAACCGATCTTGCTCGAGTTCCTCATTGGTGTAACTTTTGATCAAGTCGATCTGGGTCAGGGTATTTTGCATTTGGTTGGACATTTGCGCCTGTGAGGCACGGGCGGCACGAAAGGCGTTGTGAATTCGGTTCCGAAAGACCCGGTAGATGAGAAACATCAGTGGAAAGGTCAACGTGACGGCCACAGCCATTTGCCAGTTGATAATAAAGATGTAGATCCAGACAAAGATAAACGTCACGATGCTGCCAACCATGGAAAGCATGTTGGCCGAAATGAGGCTTTGCAGGTTACCAATGTCGCTTGTGAGCCGCACCATCAGATCCCCCGTTTTGCTGGATTCAAAGAAGTGGGTGTCCAACCGCAAAATGTAGCGATAGAGGTCGGTTCGCAGGTTTGTAATGGCACCTTGACTAAGCACCCCC
Source organism: Furfurilactobacillus entadae (assembly GCF_045862745.1). Taxonomy (NCBI): domain Bacteria; kingdom Bacillati; phylum Bacillota; class Bacilli; order Lactobacillales; family Lactobacillaceae; genus Furfurilactobacillus; species Furfurilactobacillus entadae. Next base: position 21,270 of record NZ_BQXN01000018.1, read on the forward strand.
ATGTAATAGGTGGAAACGTAGTTGAGGATGCCAAGAACGACGGCTGTGCCTAGCAACCCGAGGACGACCTCCGTTAACAAACCGATGTCGTGATGAGGAATAACATGGTCGATGATGAATTGCTCATACTGTGGAATCACAAACTCAAGCAATGAAATGATGGCCAGGGCCACGACGTTTAGGCCGAGCAACCATTTCTTGTTTAAAACTTGTCCGAACACGAACCGGAACATTTGGCCGGTGGTGACGGATGATGATTGATTTTTCATGGTGAAAGCCCCCGATAAGATTCAGTGAATTTGTCATTAGGGTACCCGTAATTTTGCGTTGTTCCAACTATTTGTGCTTGTGGAAAACCGTATTTATACGGCGACGTCATGCCGATTTTTGGCCAAAATAAAACCCCTCGTCAGATAACGAAGGGTTTATTTGTGCATTAAGCACGGTTAAGGCGTTAATTATTCAGCGTCGTAAGCTGCTTGGAAGATCTTGATGATGTCTTCCTTAGTTCCCTTACGAGGGTTAGAGAAGGCGTTCCCATCCTTCAAGGCGTTTTCAGCCATCAGTTCAAAGTCTTCAGGCTTAGCACCGATTTCCTTGATGGAAGCAGGGATTCCAACATCTTGTGACAATTGCTTCATGGCCTTGATGGACAATTCAGCGGCGTCACGTGTTGACAGACCTTCAGTGTTTTCACCCATGATTTCAGCTAATTCAGCGAACCGTTGTGGGTCAGCAATCAGGTTGTATTGTTCAACGTAAGGCAGAAGCAGGGCACAGCAGACACCATGAGGCGCGTCATATTGACCACCCAATTGGTGAGCCATGGCGTGAACGTAACCTAAGTTGGCGTTGTTGAAGGCCATTCCGGCTAACATTTCAGCTTCAACCATCTTGGTCCGTGCTTCCAAGTTGTGACCATTAGCAACGGCTTCACGTAAGGAAGTTTCGATCAACTTGATGGCTTCGATACATTGTGAGTCGGTGATTGGGTTATGGTCAACAGAAACGTAAGGTTCAACGGCTTGGACAAAGGCGTCCATCCCAGTAGCGGCCGTTAAGCTCTTTGGAACATCTAACATCAAACTTGGGTCGTTGAATGAAACCAACGGAATGTTCCGCCATGAAACAACAACGAACTTCAAGTGTGTTTCTTCGTTAGTGATAACTGCGTGACGGGTCAATTCTGAACCAGTTCCGGCAGTTGTGTTAACGGCGATCAATGGTGGCAAAGCCTTGTCTAAGGTTTCGATTCCAGCCAGTGTGGTAATGTCGTCACCGTTTGTCAAAATGATTCCGGCACCTTTACCAGTATCATGGGCAGACCCACCACCAACAGTGATGATTGAGTCAGCGCCTTCATCTTCATATAACTTTTTAACTTCTTTAATGTTGCGGATCTTTGGGTTAGGTTCAACGCCATTGTAAATGACGTAGTCAACACCAGCTTCATCCAATGAAGCCAACGTTTGTTGAACGGCACCGCCTTCTAATCCTTCAAGGAACTTGTCGGTAACGATGACCGGCTTCTTCATGCCGAGCATCTTAGCGCGATCACCAATCTTACTGATGACACCAGGGCCAAAGAAATTAACACTTGGCATTAAGAAATCATAACTACGTTCAACCATAAATGAAAAACCTTCTTTCGGAATTTGTGAAAACATGTCGTAACTTTATTCACAAGTAAACTATAACTGTCATAGTTACAATTATCAATACCTAGTTGTTGTCTTAAGTGGTCTAGTTTTGGTAAGGAATTGCTTGCATATGATTATCTTGTCGTTTTCAGTGTGTTTTCCGAAAAACATTCCGGAATTTTCACAAGCGTGGCATTGAGCATGAAAATTATGAAACAAGTTGTTTCAATTCTTTGAAGACCGACAGCATCTGGTGTTTGGCAGGGCGGATGATCTTCGTAAATTCACCAAGGATCTCGGTGGGGTAGCCGTTGAAGCCACGTTTGAACTCGAAGACGCCGTCGTTTCCGTCAAACTGACCAGCGATGCCCAAAAAGTTGTACGTGGGGATGCCAGCCGCGGCAGCTTCGTGCATCATTGTGTCCTGAAGTAAGAACGGTCCGCGAAAGGCCTTAAACGTTTCGTTGGTATAGCTAAAAACGTAGTCCATTTCTTGTGGTTGGCTGATGAACATCGCACCAGCAATATTCAGAACAGGACCAAACGCTTCTAAGAAGGTATTGGCTTGCGTGATTTTCTGATGGTGATTTGCGTTTTGCCGTTCCAACTCGGCGATCTTTTTATCGTTGTAGGCTTTGTGTTTAGCAGCTAGTTCCGCGATTTGGTGCTGATTTTGATCGATTTTATCTTGGTAGCGTGTCATGTAGCGGGGTAAATTCAGCTCTGCCACCATAAACTTAACGTGATCCCCGTAAGTTTGAAATGCACTTTGGTAATAGCTTAACGGTTTGTCCTTGAAGTGAAGCCGTTCAGCCGTGGCTTCGGTATTGTTTTTAAACTCAGCGAGTTCATCAAAGGTCAACTGGCGCAGCTCAACACCAACCTCTTTGGCCTTATTGATGTTGTAGCGCGTGGCCTTTGAGTAGCTGGCGGTCAGCTCTGCCGCGGTCAAGCCGCTCAGCGTCTTTTTATAAACAAAGTGATTTGCATGGGTCGCCTTTTGGTAACCAGTTGCGGTGAAATCGGTGTAGCGATAGTGGAGAACCTCAAGCATATGAATGAGCTCGGCGTTTTGCTCAGTTACGATCTCACCGTCGTCATTTAAAACGTAGCGATCTAGGTTGGGCAACAAGGAAAATTCCAGCCCCTCGTGATCGTAAGCATACGTGGTGAGGCATTCAAGAAAGGTCTTAAGGCGGTCAAACGTCAGCGCGTCCTTCGGGAAAACGGGGCCGCCGTACACCTCAAAGCGGTAACCAAAGTGGATTTTACGCCCCACCAACAGGGCCGCCATAAACAAGCTTGTGTCGTCACGAAGACCTAGATAAACGGTGATGTTGCCTTGATCAGCCAGGAGCTGGCGCTGCCAACTCTTTTGGTAAAAGCAGCCGTTCGCACACGTTTGTTCAAAGGCCATGAATTCAGATTCGGATAGTTCAGTCGTGGTTAACATTGGCAAGTCCTCCATGTCATTTGTGGTTGGCATTACTATCGGGGGTTGACCTTTAAGGAGCCTTAAGATTGAAAATAAATCACCACAAAAAAGCTGAGAACGCCCGTTAAATCAAGGCTTAAAAATTCTTCTAAATAAAAGTTAGCGATTATTGTGCCATTTTTCGGCTAAAGGGAGTATTATCTATATGAATCGTCGCAATATGGGCGGGGGTATTACAAATGAGCCAAGATCGCTGGTTTCACTAAACGTTGCTAACAAGTAAATGGTTAGCAAACGATGAGCAAAGCTAACAAGGTGAGTAGCCAGAGAGGGATTATTTGTGATACGCTAATTGGTATCGTAAAATTCACTTCAGATAGATTTTCTTTAGTATGGAGGTATTAAGTTCATGGAACAAAACATCGAACCACGGTTGTTAGATGACCAGTTGTGTGTGGCGGTTTACAACGCCAGCAAGTTGTTCAACCACTTCTACATCGAAACGTTAAAGCCATATAACCTGACCTTTCCACAGTACATCGCCTTGTGTGCCCTATGGGAACAAGACAAGCTGACGGTTAACGAGATCGGCAAGCGGTTAAACTTAGATAGTGGGACGCTTACCCCATTATTACGCCGGTTGGAATTAGGCGGTTGGGTTAAACGGACACGGTCAAAGATTGACGAACGCCAGGTGGTTGTTCGGTTGACGGCAAAGTCAAAGTCGCAGCGTGACGAAATTTACCAAAAGGTCACAGACTGCCAAAGCTTATTACAATACGATGATGAGACGTACGTTAACTCACGCTCTGCCATGTTTGATCTAGCAGACCGGTTGAACGCCATTGATTCGAAAGAATTAAAGGCCGAAGCGCTTTAATCATAGAAAATAACGCAAAACGACATTTATGGATGGGATTCCGTCCGTAAATGTCGTTTTTTGTGGTGAATGCAGTATGATGAATGAAGACTTAACGCATAGGGAGTACGTGGTAATGGAAAAAGTAGCAGTATACTGTGGCGCGGCCCCGGGAAATCACCAGGTGTACAAAACGGCCGCCGAAGAAACGGGTCACTGGCTAGTCGATCATGACTTAACGTTGGTTTATGGTGGTGGCCGCATGGGGCTGATGGGTCTGCTGGCTGAAACAGTGTTAGCGGATCACGGCCAGGTTCATGGCATTATCACTCAGGAGCTGGCTGATCGTGGCACTGGCGCGGCAGATCTCACAGAACTAACGGTAGTTCCTGATATGGCTGCCCGTAAAGTGGCGATGCTCACCCAAGCGGATGGGTGTCTGGCGCTCCCCGGTGGCCCGGGAACGTTAGAAGAAATTAGTGAGGCCTTTTCATGGGCCCTAATTGGTGACAATGAGACCCCGTGCGTGTTTTACAATGTCGCTCATTTTTACGATCCGTTAGAAACAATGTACGATCAAATGGTGGCTACTGGCTTCTTGACGGCGAGTGGTCGCGATAAATTACTATTTGCGACATCACTAGAAGAAGCGTGGACGTTCATGAAAACATATACGCCGCCAGCAATTCGAACCTATTCGCATTAACACCGGCGATAACCAGTCGTCACGATGCGGACATAAGCACCGTTGGTAAGCGCAATCCACTGATTGAAGGCTTGGGCAACAGCGCGACAAAAGGGCGCATCATGCCGGTGTGCTTGGTATACCGGTAGGGCGGTCAAGTTAAAGTGACCCCCGTGTGGAATTTGCATGAGTTGGGCGAGCCAACGTTCAGTTGTAATTGAATTCAAAATGAAGACCTCCGCAGTCAAGACTGTCTTCATTATACGAACAAACGTTCGATAAAAGCAATGACTTTTTACATTAAAAAGCGCACTAATCACACGCCACCGGTCACCGGAGATGTTGTGATAAATGCGCTTTTGGTAACTCATAAACGGGTTGCAACGTGGCCTAAAGCAGTGACGATGTCTGCTTCAATGGCGGCCGGGGTTGTGGTCGGTGCGTACCGTTTGTTCACGGTGCCATCACGACCGATAAGAAATTTAGTGTAGTTCCACTTAATGCGACCGTGACCAGCTGTGGCCTTTAGGTACGTAAAGAGGGGATCTTCGTTTGGCCCATTGACCCAGATTCGTTTGGTCATGGGGAAGGTCACCCCGTAGTGGACCTGGCAATAGTCACTGGTAGCCTCATCGGTGGCCAGTTCCTGTTTGAACTGATCAGACGGGAGGCCGAGGATGGTAAACCCCTGGTCATGATAGTCCTGAAAGAGGCTCTCTAAGCCAACGAGCTGTGGTGCGAGGCCACATTTACTTGCGGTGTTGACGATAAGAACGACGTGCCCTTGGTATTGCGTAAGTGGTAATGGTTGCCCATTCATTTCGGTTTCGGTAAAGTCATAAATTTTTGTCACAGCACTCAGCTCCTTTGCATGATTGGTAGAAAAAGGATTGTCATCAGTATGGGCTCTTTACTCACAGGATGCGAGTAATGTGGTTGGCTAAGCGCAGTCAGGGTGACGCTAAGAATGGAAAGTGGGGATGTTAATGTTAAAGTGCTTATCTAAAATGATGATGGGCGCACTGCTCGTCATGGGGGTTAGTGCGCCAGTGTTTGCGAACGGAGGGAAAACCATGATTTATACAGCAATGCCGCGGGCGGATGATCGCTATTATCGGCCGGTCAATGATGACCTGATTCGCTATAATCAAACGTTTGCGGCGCACTTCGGCGAAAACGACCAGCTACTAAGCATCACCAAACGGACGATGCCGTTTCCGACAACACCTTCAACCTATGATGACATCTGGGTTCGTGATGTAGCGCCGATTATTACGACGAAAATGGTCAAGTTTAAGTATGCGCCTGCGTACCTGAAGAAGAGTGACAGCCGGGCGCTAAACACGCAGTTTACCAAGTGGCTCACGTCAAACCACTTTAACTACCAAACATCGTCGCTGGTTCTTGATGGTGGCAACGTGCAGTGGAATCATGGCGACGCAGTGGTGGTGACAAACCGGGTCTTTGCGGATAACCGGAAGTGGTCGCACAAGGCAGTGATCAATGAGTTGAAGACAAAGCTGAACGTCAAAAAGGTTGTGGTCATTCCTGCTGAACCGGGGGATACGCTGGCCCATTCAGACGGCATGATAAAGTTTCTTAGCCCGAAGCTGGCGTTTATTAGCGACTTTGAGGGCGACACGCAGTTTCGAAAAAAGGTCGCGGGCATCATTCACCGTGAATTACCAGACGTGAAGTTGGTGACGATAAAGTCGGCTTACACCGAAAAGGGTCAGTTTGATCCAAACATTGCCTCCGCGCGGGGGTTGTACATCAATATGCTTGAAACGGATAAGACCATTTATGTCCCGCAGTTTGATTTAAAAGCGGATCACAGCGCCATTAAGTTTATTCAATCCTACACGGATAAAACGGTCGTCGGGATTCCAATCAACAAGGTATCAACGCTGGGCGGGGCCTTGCACTGTACAACGTGGGAAGTCCCCGCTGCGTTTCAGCCCAAATAAGTGAAATGTTTCATGTGAAACAACCTGGTGAGCAAGTTGCTTGCAGTCTGCCCCGAAAATGATTACTGTATGTGATGAATTAATTGCTTACAATTTGTTAGGGAGGCCATTAAAATGAAATTAACGGTAAAAGATGATGCAAAGCGTTACTTAGCTGACAAGGTTGCGGCAAATGCAACTTTACTGTTGGCAACAGATGATGGCTCCAATAAGTATTCTACTGTGGGCGGGACCTGTGCCATTGGTGATAAATTTCAGTTAGTTGAAATTGCGCAAGCTGATCCAGAATATGCGGTTAGTTTGGGGAGTGATGACGGGCTGTCATTTTTCACAAGTGATAACGAAACCCCGTTTTTAAGTAATGGGCTGACGCTCGCTCTGGTGCACAACACACTGGCTTTGAAGGATGACAGTGGGCTGCTAGATGGGGCAGTGACCATTAATCACTTTGCAGGTCAGCCAACGTTAACAAAAGAAGAACTCACGGCATTAGGCAACCAGATTTGCTAAGTGCGTGTTGATCAATAAACGAAATGGTGACACAACTAAATAAAAGCGCCGGTGGAAAGTCTTTGAAATGACCTTCCACCGGCGCTTTTTGCAGTTATTTAGGTGAGTAACATGTCATCAGTCGTGACGCTTTTGCATCCCGAAGATTGCTGAGATGATGAGGACCAGGATCACGGCCCCTAAGATGGCAGGAACCACCGCCATTCCGGCAAGACTTGGCCCCCAACTTCCGAGTAACCATTGCCCCAGTGAGGCTCCAACTAGCCCAGCAATAATGTTGCCAATAATCCCGGCAGGTAAATCACGGTTAGTAATGGCCCCGGCGATTGCGCCAATGACACCACCAACAATTAATGTCCATAACCAGCCCATAATTAAGTCCTCCTTTGAGTAAATGATTGATTGGTCATCTTTACGGTACCAAGATTCTGCCAGTCACTCAATTAATCTGCTTTAAAAAAAGTTTAGTTCACACTTGTGCTACATCCACAGACGTGTTATAGTATTCATTGTTGAAGGGAGGTAACGAGAGTGCGATGGAAATTATCGATGTGAAGACCTATCTAACAGAGCATGACCTCACGATTTATGAGGTTGCCAAGCGAAGTGGTTACGGCTACACAACCCTTCATAAATCGTTCAACAAACGGCAAACGGATGCAACACCACTGAACATGCGTGACTTGGATGCGCTAGCGCGTGCACAACACGTCCAAATGTGGGAGATTCTCCGGGAGCTTGAATCACGTTACATGAAATAACCTTTAAAGAACTTTGAACTGGAACAATAGTACAGAGGAGGTACTTGAATATGGCACAACAAAATTACTCAAACGACCCGTTTGGCACAAACATGGATGACATTTTTAACCAATTAATGGGCCGCGTGAACGGCGTTAATTCAGAAGCGCGTTACTTGGTTAACGGTCGCGAGATGACGCCGGAAGAATTTGCCGAATATCGGCAAACGGGGCGGTTATCACAACCAACGGCCCAATCGTCACAAAAACAACCAGGCACTGCTGGGAAGCAGGGCGTGTTGACAAAGCTGGGTCGTAATTTAACGCAGGAAGCGCGTGATGGTGAACTGGATCCGGTGATTGGCCGGAACAAAGAAATTCAGGAAACTGCTGAAATTTTAAGTCGGCGGACGAAAAATAACCCGATTTTAGTCGGGGACGCCGGAGTCGGAAAGACCGCCGTTGTGGAAGGGTTAGCCCAAGCGATTGTTAGTGGCGATGTCCCAGCGGCCATTAAGGACAAGGAATTATGGTCCATCGACCTGTCATCACTCGAAGCAGGGACTCAATACCGCGGAAGCTTTGAAGAAAACATTCAAAACTTGATCAAGGAAGTTAAACAGGCGGGCAACGTCATCTTGTTCTTTGATGAAATCCATCAAATTTTGGGCACCGGGTCCACTGGTGGCGAAGATGGTGGTAAGGGACTGGCTGACATTATTAAGCCAGCGTTGAGTCGTGGTGAACTGACTGTGATCGGTGCCACAACGCAGGACGAATACCGGAATACGATCATGAAAAACGCAGCGTTGGCACGGCGGTTTAACGACGTTACGGTTAACGCACCAAGTGCAGAAGCAACGTTTGCCATCCTTCAGGGGATTCGGGCGTTGTACCAAGATCACCACAGTGTGGACTTGCCAGATGATGTGTTGAAGGCTGCGGTGGATTATTCCATCCAGTACATTCCACAACGTTCCTTGCCAGATAAGGCCATTGACCTGTTGGACATGACGGCTGCTCACTTGGCTGCGCAACATCCGGTGACGGATAAAGTCAGTTTGGAAGCCCAGCTTAAGCAAGCTGAGCAAGATAAACAGGCTGCCGCTGATAAGGAAGACTTTGAAGCAGCTAGCACAGCGAAGACGATGGTCGACAAGCTGAAGGCCCAGTTAGCTAGTGATGACGGTGATGAAAAACGGCCAGTGGCAACGGTGAACGATGTGGCAGAAGCCGTTGAGCGGCTGACTGGCATTCCCGTATCACAAATGGGTGCTAGCGACATCGAACGGTTAAAGACCATCAACGAACGGCTGAAGGGTAAGGTCATCGGTCAAGATGAAGCGGTGAACCTTGTAGCCCGTGCCATTCGCCGGAACCGGGCTGGTTTTGACGAAGGGAACCGGCCAATTGGAAGCTTCCTGTTTGTTGGTCCAACCGGGGTCGGAAAGACTGAATTAGCCAAGCAACTTGCCCTTGATCTGTTTGGAAACAAGGACGCGATCATCCGGTTGGACATGAGTGAATACACGGATACGACCGCAGTTTCCAAGTTGATCGGGACGACCGCCGGGTACGTTGGTTATGAAGACAACGCCAACACATTGACGGAAAAGGTTCGTCGGAACCCATACTCCATTGTGTTGCTGGATGAAATTGAAAAGGCCAACCCACAGGTCCTGACCCTGTTACTTCAGGTGATGGATGATGGTCGGTTAACGGACGGACAAGGCAACGTTGTGGACTTCAAAAACACAATCGTGATTGCGACGTCTAATGCCGGGTTTGGTAACGAACAATTAACGGCGGACACAAAGCACGATGAAAAATTGATGGACAAGCTGACACCATACTTCCGGCCTGAATTTTTGAACCGGTTTAACGGCATCGTGGAATTTAGCCACTTGACCAAAGATGATCTGCAACAAATCGTGGATCTTATGATCGTGGATGTGAACAAGACGTTAGCGAAAAAAGACATTACGTTAACGGTCACAGATGACGCCAAGGCCTGGTTGATTGACCAGGGGTATGATGAAGCCATGGGTGCACGGCCATTACGGCGTGTGATCGAACAAGAGATTCGTGATCGCGTAACGGACTTCTACCTGGATCACCTTGACGCAAAGAAGCTGGAAGCTGATTTGGTGGATGACCAAATCGAAATTAAACGCTTAGACTAAGGTTCTGTTTAATAAGCGCATGATAAAGAGCCCCGTTTTTCCCTTGAATTTTGGGAGAAACGGGGCTCTTTTGTTAATCCAACCAATGAGTTTATATTTTTGTTGACACGTTAACTAAAAAAGACTAATGTTTACGCATCAACAAAAACGAAAAGGAAGTTTTATTATGAAAAAAATGTTAGTTATTGAAGCACACCCACAAACACAAACCGATTCAAAATCATTGACGGTTGGCCAAGCGTTTATCGAAGCGTATCAAACGGCACACCCAGATGACCTTGTCACCATTCACGACCTCTATACCGAAGGGGTGCCACCCATTAATAACCAAACGTTTGATGCGTGGAAACAGCTGAAGTATGGCAAACCGCTATCAGCGTTACCAATTGAACTTCAAACGATGATGAAACGGCACCAGGAAGAAATTGATGAATTTGTGGATTACGACCGTTATGTCTTTATTAATCCGATGTATAATCACTTTCTGCCGGCTGAAATGAAGCAGTACATTGACGTGATCTCCGTGGCACATAAGACGTTTGCTTACACGCCGGCGGGGCCTAAGGGGCTTCTTCACGATAAGAAAATGGTGCACATTCAGTCGGCTGGTGGCGTGTACCATGGAACCGGGGCGCAGGACCACGCAACGTTTGATTTCGGCGACGCCTACTTAATGCACACGATGAAATTTTTTGGTGTTGACGATGTTCGTGGTCTCTATGTAGAGGGCGCAGATGCTGACCCAGACCATGCGGATCAAATCATCGCAAACGCCGTTAAACAGGCCCAAACGATGGCGACAACGTTCTAAAGATTAATGATAAGGCAAATTAGCTGTATTGTTATTTACTAGTCGATATAATGAATGTAATCAATCATTAAAGGGGTGGATAAACATGCAAAGTTATCAAGAGTTTTGGCGCAAAATGTTTGTTTGGGACGCAACGGCAACACGGTCTCAGTACTGGATTCCGTGGTTTATTAACATTGTCGTGGTGGCCGTAGTGGGCTGGTTAACAGATGTAAATCCGAATACGTTTAGCCCCGATTATTTGATTCATCATTTTAGTGGCCCCACGTTGTTGTTTGGGATTTTTGCAGTGTTGATCTGGTTAGCAGAATTTACGATTCGGGCCCGGCGGCTTCATGATACCGGGCGCAGCAACTGGTGGATTTTGTTGTACGCGTTGCCAATCATTGGTTGGATCTGGTTCTTCATTTTGATGTTGTTACCAAGCCGGCAAAACGACCGGTGGGACGTTAACCAAACGGACGTCCAGTAAGTAGGTTCCCTTAGACGAAACACGAAAAATGTGATAACCTAGAACAACTAATTGATTGTAATTAAAGAAGCGTGCATTTGCTTGAGGCACACGCGGATTATGTGAAAGAACACTTATGGGGGCTACTTCCATAAGTGCTCTTTCGTGTAAACGAAGAAACGCTTACCTGATGGTCAGTCAACCGCATGAAGTGGTGCGGTCAAAAAGTTGTTTGTTGTCATTTAAAAAGATTATGTGAGGGACTTAATGTTAACTGTTAACAACGTCAGCATGCAGTTTGGAACACGGAAACTGTACGAAGACATTAATTTAAAATTTACACCAGGGAACTGTTACGGTGTTATCGGAGCTAACGGTGCCGGTAAATCAACGTTTTTGAAGATTATCGACGGTGAATTGAAGCCAACAACGGGAACCGTTTCACTCGGGCCAAACGAGCGGATGTCCAGTCTGAACCAAAACCATTTTGCCTTTGAAGACGAAGAAGTGATGGATACGGTGATCCGGGGGCATGAAAAGCTGTACCAAATCATGAAGGAAAAGGATGCGTTGTACGCAAAACCTGATTTTTCTGATGAGGATGGCATGAAGGCCGCTGAATTAGAGGGTGAATTTGCCGAACTGGATGGCTGGAATGCTGAAGTTGAAGCAAGTCAGATGTTGCAGGCGCTCGGAATTGATGAAAGCATGCACCATGTAAAGATGAGCGAATTGACCGAACCCCAAAAGGTGAAGGTTTTATTGGGACAAGCCTTGTTTGGTAATCCTGACATTCTGCTTCTGGACGAACCGACCAACGGGCTGGACGTTCAGTCAATCAGCTGGTTGGAAAACTTCTTAGCCGACTACCAAAACACCGTGATCGTTGTGTCACATGACCGGCACTTTTTGAACCAGGTCTGCACGCACATGTGTGACGTGGACTTTGGAAAGATCACACTGTTTGTTGGGAACTACGATTTCTGGATGGGAAGTAGCGAATTGGCTGCCAAGTTAACGTCGAGCGCCAACCAGAAAAAGGAAGAACAAATTAAGGAACTGCAAGACTTTATCGCCCGGTTTAGTGCCAACGCGTCTAAGTCAAAGCAGGCCACTTCACGGAAAAAGCAGTTGGATAAAATTACGTTAGATGACATCAAACCATCGTCACGTAAGTACCCATTCATCCAATTTACGCCAGACCGTGAAATTGGGAATGACTTACTCCGGGTGGATGGTGTTTCAAAGGCAATTGATGGGGTCCAAATTTTGGATAACATTACGTTTACCCTGCGGCCAAATGAAAAGACGGCGTTGATCAGCCGGAATGATTTAGCAACCACTACGCTGATGCAAATTATTGCTGGCGAAATGGAACCTGATACAGGAACAGTCACTTGGGGGCAAACGACGTCAACAACGTATCTGCCACGTGACTTTAACAGTCAGTTTGAGGATTCGAGTTTAACGATCCTGGACTGGTTACGTCAGTTTGCGCCAAAGGGTGAGGATGACAACACGTTCCTCCGTGGTTTCTTAGGGAAAATGCTCTTCTCTGGTGAAGACGTTATGCGTGAGGTAAACGTCTTGTCAGGGGGCGAAAAGGTTCGGTCCATGTTATCTAAGATGATGTTGAGTAAAGCCAACGTTCTGTTGATGGATGACCCAACGAACCACTTGGACTTGGAATCAATCACAGCGTTGAACAACAGTCTGATTGATTTTAAGGGTGCCATTGTCTTTACCTCACATGACCACGAATTCATCCAGACGATTGCAAACCACATTGTCGAGGTGAGCGATAAGGGTGTTGTGGAACGCGCAGACACAACGTACGATGACTTCTTGGATCATAAACTCGTTCAGGAACAAGTGAGCGCACTATACACTAAGTAAGCAAAATCCCACTCAGAAATTTTTCTGAGTGGGATTTTAAATTTATGCATCAATATTCCAGCGAACGCCGAAACGATCGGTTAAGACGCCAAAGTAGCCGCCCCAGTCGCGCTGTTCTAACGGGAGCACCATGGTGCCTTGATCTGCTAGGAGTTGAAACAACATGACGGCTTTACCAACTGACTCTAGGTGAAGGCCCATTGAAGTGGTGTTGCCAGGTGTGACGTCCGGCGCGCCAGGAATGACATCGAGGGCTGTGATGGTAAATGAATCAGGAATGGCAAGTGTTCCATGAACGATTAGATCCTTAACGTCGTCACTGGCGTCAGGAAACAGCTCGCCAGCATGGTTAAGGCTGAGTTCGCCGCCAAAGATGGAGCGATAGAAGGTTAAGGCCTGTGCTGCTTGGCCGTGAAAGGTTAGGTACGGCATGAAATCCATATAGTGTTATCCTCGTTTGATTGGTGTTCCCAAGATTATGATAGTGGACCTATTTTATCATGCTTAAGCCAAAAAATTGATGTGTTTCACGTGAAACGATGGTTAAATATCAGGGAACAAGCAATCATGGTCGAAAAGAAGGCTGACTATCGGCTAAATAAGGTGATGCGCCCGAACCAGCAGAGCAAAATAATTGCTGTTTCATGGTTTGTTCACGTATAGTTAAGGAAGATTAGACGAGTCGAGGAGGGATTTAAAATGAGTTTTTCACCGAAACAAATTTTAGTGCCACTAGATGGTTCAGAAAATGCGGAACAGGCCTTAACGGCGGCGATTGATATCGCTAAAGAAACCGGCGCCCATTTACACTTAATTCGGGTTTATCTGCCTGCATACATGGCGGCCAACATTGGTGTCGGGTTAGCTGTTCGTGAGTTTGATAACGATCTGCTAGTCGATTTCAAGGCATACCTCAAAAAGATCATGACGCGGTTAGACAAGGCGGGGGTTACAAACGTCGAGGCGCACGTCGTTGAGGGCAACGTGAAGAAGACAATTGCCCTTGATTACCCAGCAGAACACCAAATTGATTTAATCGTCATTGGTGCTACCGGGATGGATGCGTTTAGCCAAACCGTGTTGGGATCCGTCACAGACTTTGTGGTGAACAAAGCCAAGGTCAATGTGATGGTCGTCAAACGAAGTGAAGCAGACGCTTCTGAAGGCTAAAAGAAAAATAATGAGTAAAACGGCCATCATGGCTGACGTGAAAGACATGTCAGTCATGATGGCCGTTTTGTAGTTATTATAATCTGGGAATTGGTTCAACATGAAGGGCATTGTGGTCCCCATCGTAATAAGTGACCTCTTTAGCAACGAGATCGCTGGTCCAAACGGGCACGCCGGCTTCACCAGCAAGTTCTGCAAAGCGCTCAAAGTCACCAGCCTGAGCACCACGAACCGCAGCGATGATGGCTTCTTGATTGCCCACCTTGGCAACAGGCTTTGGCACACCGTTCATTGCAAGGTCAACGTGGCTATCCGCGTCATAATAGCGGTAAAGGCCCTCAGCAACGAGGTAATCATAACGGGTTACGCCCAGCACTGAAAAGGCCTGCATCAGTTTAGCAAAGCCACCTGCGTCTTGTTCAGCGTTCACAGCGGCCTCAATGTCTTTGGTAGTTTAGTGTCATGGGGAAAACTCCTCTGGGATAATTTTAGAGCTATTGTAGCGCTTTACGGGGATGGACGCTAACGATAACAAAGAAAGAAAATGGGCGTCATATAAATAAAATTAATTAATTCACAAACGTTTGACTATACTCACTGTGAACGGTTATTCTACAAGGGAGAATTGTTAAGGGGACCATTTGATTACTAAGTGAAAAAAAGCGCAAGTCAATGAATAGTGACGGGTGCTAAGCAATCAACGGTGCTAACTGAAACAAGGGAGAGCAACTATGCCACGGTTTATTGCCATTGTGGGCACGAATGCGAGTAAGTCGTATAATCGTGTTCTACTGAATTACATGAAGTCACATTTTGCTGATCAAGCAGAAATTGAAGTTCAAGAGATCAAGGATGTCCCACTGTTTAACGAGGACGCAATGACTGATATCCCAACGGTTATTGAAAATATTGATCAGAAGATCCTAGCTGCGGATGGTGTCATTTTCGGGGTTCCTGAGTATGATCATTCCGTTCCCGCATGTTTAAAGAGCCTGATTGAATGGTTATCATCAGCACGCCATTCGTTTAATCACAAGCCCGTGATGATTGTCGGGGGTTCGTACGGCATTCAGGGAACGGTTCGTGCTCAAATGAACTTGCGTCAGATTCTGGATTCGCCTGGTGTCAACGCCGAGGTGTTACCCGGAAATGAATTTCAACTCGCTAACGTTACCCAAAAGTTGGACGATAACGGCCAGCTGGTGGATGAACGAAGCGCTCAATTTTTGGATACCTGTTTTGACAACTTTGTGGATTTTGTTCGTGCTCACGAAATTGTCAGTGAAGAAAAACTTGTTAAGTAAGAAAGGAAATTATTATTATGCCTGAAAAATTTCGGTTTGTTCCAAGCGATATTGCAACCTTGCAAGACCAATACGACGTTGTTGTCATTGGTTCCGGGAGCACTGGTTTAGTGGCTGCGATGCAAGCACATGAACTGGGGTTGAAGCCTGTCATTCTTGAAAAGATGGACAAAATCGGTGGGAACACGACCCGTGCCTCATCCGGGATGAACGCTGCTGAAACAAACGTTCAGTTGCACCATGGTGTTGTGGACAGTTTTGAAGACTTCTACGCTGAAACCTTAAAGGGTGGTGGCGAGCTGAATGATAAGGACTTGCTCCAATACTTCAGTACACACTCAGCCCTTGCCATTGACTGGTTGGCTGACCACGGCATCAAACTGGATGACATGACGATTACCGGTGGGATGAGCAAGATGCGGACGCACCGGCCATCAAGCATGGCCCCAATCGGTGGCTTCCTGGTTACAGAATTATTAAAGCAAGTGCAAGCTGAACAATTACCACTGTTCACTCAAGTGACTGTAAACCGGATCGATAAGAATGCTGACGGCGTCATAACTGGCGTTGAAGCAACGTTGCCAAACGGTGACCACAAGACCATTAACGGCCAAGCAGTTATCCTGGCTACCGGTGGATTTGGGTCAAACCCTGAAATGATCGAATCTTACCGTCCTGACTTAAAGGGTTACAAGACGACGAACCAACCTGGGGCCACTGGTGATGGGTTGAAGTTGGCAACGGACGCAGGTGCTGCCCTGGTTCAAATGGATCAGATCCAGGTTCACCCAACAGTTCAACAAGACAACCCCCACACGTTCTTGATCGGTGAAGCTGTGCGTGGTGAAGGTGCAATTCTGGTTAACGCAGCGGGAAGCCGGTTTGTTAACGAATTAAACACGCGGAAGGTCGTTTCAGATTCAATCACCGCCTTACCAGAACACAGTGCTTACTTGATTCTTGATCAGGGCATTCGTTCACGGGTCAAGGCCATTGAATTCTACGACAGCATTGGCCTTGTTGTTACGGGTGAAAGCTTGGCTGACCTAGCCGGCAAGTTGAACATGGACGCTGACACATTGGGTGCGACTGTTGCTAAGTGGAACACAGCCGTTGCTAACCATGATGACGCCGAATTCTCACGGACAACGGGGATGGATCGTGACATTAGCGAAGGACCATTCTTCGCCATTCACATCGCCCCAGCCGTTCACTACACGATGGGGGGCGTTAAGGCCAACCACAAGGCCCAAGTCCTCACAGAAGACGGTTCAGTCATCACTGGCCTGTTTGCCGGTGGTGAAGTCGTCGGCGGACTGCACGGAAACAACCGGATCGGCGGAAACTCCATTGCCGAAACCGTTGTCTTCGGACGTCAGGCTGGTCAACAAGTTTTTGATTACATCAAAAGTAAATAAGCACGAATAGAACGTTTAAAACGCCGTTTGGTCAGTAATATTACTGATCAAACGGCGTTTTTGGTTAGCTGAGCGGTTGCTCTAACAAGGTGGTGATGGTTGCAACATCTTTTGCCTGATTTATTCGATGAACCCACTTGTCATCCTGAATCTTTTGCATAAGTTGCGACAAGGCGGTGAGATGACTGGTTTGATCAAGCGGGGCCAACCCGATAATGATGTGAATCGGCTCTGAATGCGGGTGATCTGGCACAGTAATTGTGACAGGGTGATTCAGAACAAGTAGGCTCATTCCCAGGTCATAAACGCCATCATTTGGGGTGGCATGTGCCAGCATAATGCAATGCCATTGCCTAGAACCATGTAAGGCCCGTTTGTTGTGGTGAGGTCAAGGACAGTCTGTAGGTAACGCGGTTCAATCAAGTGTTCTGTAAGGAGCGGTTGAAGGGCTATCGAGATGGCCTGCTGCCAGGTTGTTGGCGTTGTGGCGACGCCTAAGTGAGTTGCCGGCAGTAAGCGGCTTAAACTGGTCAGGCCTGTTACAGCAGGCGTTTTTGACATGGAACCACGCTGATTTAAATACCCCCGGAGGGCATCCGTTAAACCGGCGACGTCTTCAATTCGGGCATAATTACTAATGACATCGAGAAGGGAATTGACGTTAGCTTCGTTGAAATGTGTATCTGTTAAATGAGCATTGAGAAGTGCTTTTTCAATGGTTTCCCAATCATGGCGGTTCGGCAAGGGCGAAACCTGGGCTACCGGAACTTTTGTTGTTACGGGCAGTGTGATGGTACTAATGATTAGTTTTGTGGCCGTTAAATCATGATTTTTATACTGAAAGACACTGAGTGGTTGTGAAAAGGCGATTTCTGGGTAACGCTGGGTGAGCTGCTGTTGCAGGATAAACGAGGTACCGATGCCACTGGAACAGACGACAAGAACGTCTGGCTGTCCCGTTTGCTGAGTTTCGATTGCCCGGAGTTCGCCCCCGAAATAGAGGGTAATAAGGGCCACTTCATCATCAGTAAGGTGGCCATTGATGAAGTCTTCAAAGGGATGAACAGCGTACTTTGTGAATGAGAATAGTTCGTTAAAGCCTTCGGTGATCTGTTTGAGGTTGGGGTGGTGATAGGGAATCATAAACTTCGCGCGATAAAACGTGGACAGAAGATGTGTGGCTAACGTTAATTCCAGCTTTTGAGGGGCAATGTTGGCACCAGAAACGGTGTTGAACCGGTCAATTAACTGGCGAGCAATGGGGGAAATTTGTTGGATAAGGGTATCCGTTTGGTTGACTTGATAAAATTGACTCGTGTTAATAATGCGACCAAGAAAGTAGGCTTCACTAAAGTTATTGTGACCGTGTGCCGCTAAGAACTTGATGGACCAGTTGATGGAAGTGGAATCCACCGAACTTTTGCGAACCGGTGAGTCTGGAAGCTGGTCTTCAGGGGTCGCGATGCTATCTAAAAACCACAGAATGAACGTAGCTAATGTGGTTAAGGCGTCATCCGTAAAGTAGTTACCGGTGGCCTTTTCCAGTTGATGAATTTCGGTGTTAATCAAATCAAGCCGTGTTGAGGTCGTGGTGATTTGACTGAAAAGAAAAGAGTGTGGGTCATTAAGCGCCTCCAACACCCAGTTACGTTGAGCAATTTCCGCACCGGCAATCGCCTTGCCCGTTGACGTTTGAACGAGATCGAGCCCATGGGCAGTTAGGGTTGTCCGCACAATTTTTAGGTCAGCAATGGCTGTGTGTTTAGAAATGTGGAATTGGTGAACGAGCTGGGTCAATGACTGATTATGATGATTGATAAGATCCCAAATAATGAGTTGGCAGCGTTGTGCTTTTGTGAATCTGTAGGCTGGTGGTTGAGCTCCTGAATGTTGATTCAGGAGCTCTTTTTTGGTCTCATCAGGAATAAAGTAACCCGCACCAGTGGTGTTCAAAATGGTATCAAGGCGATCTTCGCTAAGAACGGCATTGACCTTGTGAATAACATAAAAAACGCCACGCCGAGAGAGGCTGAGGTGGTCTTCCAGCTCAGTTAGCGTGGCAAACGTATTCTTATTGACCAGAAAATTGAGGAGCTCATTTCCATGTTTAATGTCCGTATAGTTGATCATCGTAAATGTTCTTTGATGAATGTGAGAGGGTGCAATTTTTGCACTTTTGCTAGTGTCAGTATTGCACTTGTTGGCGCTTACATCAATGCTACGATTAACTCATCAATGAGCAAGAGGAGGTGAAAACATGTTAAACGAATGGTTAACCGATCAAACGGTGCAAGTGGTTGACGCGTCAGACCTAGATTGGCGTGCGGTGATTCGACTTGCGGCCCAGCCGTTAGTTACCAATGGCAGTGTCACAACGGACTACGTTGACGCAATGGTTAACGTAGTTGAAGAACAGGGGCCATACATTAACATTGGCGAACATATTGCCCTGGCACACACGCGACCAGAGGATGGGGCAAAGAAAATTTCGTTAGCACTATTAAAGACCGCTCAACCAGTTTCGTTGGTGAACGATGAGCACCCGTGACGCTATGGTTCGTTCTTTCTGCTGTCGACAGTGACAGCCATTTAGAAGTGTTAAAGCAGTTGATGCAATTATTGATGGATGAACAAACAGTTCAGCGCTTAAAGGCTGCAACAACGGCAGCTGAACTAGTCGAGATTATTCAAACACGGACGTTATAAACGGAGGAAAAAATGAAAATTTTAGCGGTGTGTCAAAGTGGTTTGGGAAGTAGCTTCATGGTTAAAATGAACGTTCAACAAATTTTAAAGGATGAACACGTGGATGTCGATGCAAACGACATTACGGTCGATCATTCTGATGTTGGCAGTGCCACAGCTAATTCAGCTGATTATTTCTTTGTGGAGTCAACACTAGCGGATGCATTAAGCGGGATCCCAGAAGACCGGGTGATCTTGTTAAAGAGCCTGATCGATAAGAAAGAAACAGCCGCGCACGTTAACACTGTCTTAGATCGTGAACAGATCGTTCATGACTAACTGAAGGAGAACTTAAATTATGAAGAGCACACTGAATTTATTTGTCTCCATTGCCACTCAGCCGGCAATTTTAGTCGCGTTGATTGCAATGTTAGGTTTGATTTTACAGAAGAAAAAGACAACTGAAGTGGTCCAAGGAACCATTAAGACGTTTGCTGGCTTTTTGGTGCTTGTTGGTGGGGCTGGAATTCTCAGTAATTCACTGACCCCATTTGCAAAGATGTTTCAATTTGCGTTGCATGTTCAAGGGGTTGTTCCAAGTAACGAAGCAGTGGTCGCCATTGCCCTTGTGAAGTACGGAACACCGACTGCATTGATCATGTTGGTTGGGATGATCGTCAACATTGTGTTAGCCCGCGTGACTCGGTTTAAGTACATCTTTTTGACGGGGCAAGCAATGCTGTATGTTTCTTGTTTGACGGCCGTTATTCTAGTGAGTGCTAACCTTGGAACTGGCTGGCAAACAATCATTTTAGGCGGGATCTTTGAAGGAACATTATTGACGGTGACGCCAGCATTATGTCAGCCATACATGCGAAAAATTACGGGTGGCGATGACGTTGCGATGGGGCATACCGGGAACATTGGTTATGCAACTGCTGGGTTAATGGGCCAACTGTTTGGTAATAAACAGAAAAGCACCGAAGATATGGAAATGCCAAAGGGACTGAGCTTTCTTCGGAACTCAACCGTTTCAATTACGTTATTGATGGGAATCGTCTACATTGCGTTAGCACTGATTGCTGGACCGCACTTTGTTGAAAGCAAGTTGAGCGCCGGGACAAACTATCTGGTCTATGCACTGGTTCAGGCCGGAACGTTTGCGGCTGGATTTGTGGTTGTTTTACAAGGTGTTCGGATGATTTTAGCTGAAATTGTTCCTGCGTTTCAGGGAATTGCAACGCGTCTGGTACCTAACTCAAAACCAGCGTTGGACGTTCCAATTATCTTTCCGTATGCCCCTAATGCTGTGTTGATTGGGTTCTTTACAAGCTTTATTGTCGGAACGCTCAGCATGTTTGTAATGTTAGCGTTGAAGACGACGGTGATTATCCCCGGTGTGGTTGGTCACTTCTTCTGTGGCGCTGCCGCTGCAATTTACGGGAATGCAACTGGTGGTCGCCGGGGGGCAATTATTGGCTCGGCGGTGAATAGTTTGTTGATCAGCTGGTTACCATTGCTGATCCTGCCGGTTTTAGGGACGTTGAAACTTGCGTCATCGACGTTCGCAGACACGGATTACTTGGTTCCCGGAATCTTACTTGGAAAACTGGGGAGCGCGGGAACACTTGCTGTTGTGATTGGAATTGTCGGGTTCTTAGTGGCCGTCTTGTTATTGAGTGTTGTTCTAACGAACCGTGAAAAGGCACGGATGGCAAAGTAGTGAAAGGGGAAGAAAATGACGTTTACAAAGACGGATCAGGACGCAGTTGATGCACTCCGTTTCCTGAGTGTTGATATGATTGAGCGCGCCAATAGTGGTCATCCAGGCCTTCCCATTGACGCAGCACCGATGGCCTACGTACTGTGGGAACGATTTATGCAATTTGATCCAGCTGATCCCAAATGGGCAAACCGTGATCGATTTGTCTTAAGTGCTGGCCATGGTTCAGCGTTGCTTTACAGCTTGTTGCATTTGAATGGGTTTGACCTAAGCATGGCGGATCTAAAACAATTTCGTCAGCGCGGTTCAAAGACACCAGGTCATCCGGAAATTTTAGAGACACCAGGAATCGATGCGACAACGGGGCCACTGGGACAAGGCCTGGGGATGGCTGTTGGGATGGCGCTTGCTGAAAAGCATTTAGCAGCTCAATTAAACCGCCCGGGGTATCCACTGATTGATCACTACACCTACGCATTGGTTGGTGATGGTGACCTAATGGAGGGGATTAGCCATGAAGCCCTAGGGATTGCTGGTGACAAGCGATTAAACAAGCTGATCGTTTTGTATGACTCTAATGACGTTTCATTAGACGGTCCGTTAGCATTGAGCACGAATGATGATGTGCGAAAACGATTTGAAGCTGCTCAGTGGGACTACGATGAGGTGCTTGATGGAAATGATCTACCTGCGTTAACAAGGGCGATTGAGCATGCTCAGCGCAGTGAACGACCGAGCTTGATTGAAGTTAAAACGGTGATTGGTTACGGAACACCAGACGCCGGAACCAATAAGGTTCATGGATCGGCACTGGGAGAAGCTAACGTAGCGGCAATGCGCCAGTTCTATGATTGGTCAGCGGAACCGTTTGAAATTGCCCCGGTAATCTATGGCCAGTACAAAACGGCTGTCTCAAAAAAACAGCAAGCTCACGCAGCGTGGGTTGATCAATTGAGCCGTTATCGGGAAGCATATCCGAAATTGGCAGCTCAATTTGAACAATCGTCTTTATCACTGACTGATGTAGCGTTAGACACAGAAAAATATGCCAAACCAGTTGCTACGCGCGTTGTGAACGCAGATTTATTACAACAAATTGCGGCGCATAATCCGCAATTTTGGGGTGGCTCAGCCGATTTATCATCATCAAATAAAACAAGTTTGCCAATGGAACAGGCCATGACACCATTAGCACCAGCAGGACGCAACATTTACTTTGGTGTTCGTGAGTTTGGAATGGCTGCGGCTACGAATGGGATTAATTTGCACGGGGGAACCCGCGCGTTCTGTAGCACATTCTTTGTGTTTAGTGATTATCTAAAACCGGCCATTCGGTTAGCTGCACTTCAACACTTGCCATCAACGTTTATTTTTACCCACGATTCTCTGGCTGTTGGTGAAGATGGTCCGACACACGAACCCATTGAGCAGTTAGCAGCATTACGGAGCGTTCCAAACGTTAACGTCATTCGGCCCGCTGATGCAACGGAAACGTTAGGGGCATGGCAAACGATCGCTAACACAACGGATCGGCCAAGTGCCCTGGTTTTAACGCGCCAAGCGACACCACAGCTGTCTGGTTCATCAACAGAAGGGGTAAAAAAAGGCGCGTACGTTTTATCACCAGCTAAGAGCCAAACGCCGGATGGGCTTTTGATTGCTACAGGTTCAGAAGTTGCGTTAGCCGTGGCCGCACAAGAAGAACTCCGACAACGATCTTACGATGTGGCAGTTGTGTCGATGCCAAGCATGGAACTGTTCCGTCAGCAATCATCTGATTATCAAGAGCAGGTGTTGCCGAAGGAAGTTAGTTTACGAATTGCCATCGAAATGGGGAGTTCCTTTGGATGGTCAGAATTCACAGGATCACGAGGATGCAACGTTTGTGTTGATCGTTTTGGCGCCAGTGGAAAGGGCCCAACAGTGGCGGCTGATTACGGGTTCGTTAAAACGACCATTGTTGATAGCTTTGAACGGCTCTGGCAAGAAAATGAAGCGTAACCAGCCCGTTTGGTGCGGCGATTTTGCGGTGATTCGTTATACTGAATGTGAGCAGTAAATAATAACGACCACGGGGGCTTCACACATGAAGGATCATGGTAAGTTAAACGCAACGTTGTTAACACCGGCGTATTGGCAAAAGTACCGACTACCGAATGCGGTGGACTTTGCAGAGAAATTTCAAGCGATTGACGCTAAGGCGTTGGGAAACGACGCACGAAAAGCGGCACTGGATGATCTGCTGACGGCAATGAGCCAGCAAGGACTGAATAATCCGGCAAATCCGGTGTACCCACTGTTTTCAGCAATTTTGGTGCAAAGATAGACTGAGAGCGAAAAAAAGCGCGGGAGGTTCCCTCAGGTAATGCCCACCAGTGCTTATGAATGGTTTTTATTCATGAGCACTGGTGGGCATTACCTGAGTCGAAGTCTGCGCTTTTTTTCGCGTTTAGGCAGTTCAAAAGGTGGGCGCTTATGAATGGTCCTTATTCATGAGCACCTGGTGGGCATTAGATGAGTCGAAGTCTGCGCTTTTTTTCGCGTTTAGGCAGTTCAAAAGGTGGGCACTTATGAATGGTCCTTATTCATGAGCACTGGTGGGCATTAGAAGCGTCGAAGTC
Source organism: Furfurilactobacillus entadae (assembly GCF_045862745.1). Lineage (NCBI taxonomy): Bacteria > Bacillati > Bacillota > Bacilli > Lactobacillales > Lactobacillaceae > Furfurilactobacillus > Furfurilactobacillus entadae. Next base: position 45,368 of record NZ_BQXN01000018.1, read on the forward strand.
TGCGCTTTTTTTCGCGTTTAAGACAGTTACCCAAAAGTACCTGCTTGCTTACTTTAAAAATGTTAGTAGAATAAGGGGTATAACTAAGAGGAGGTCAACACATGGAAAACGTAACGTTAAACAACGGGGTTCAAATTCCTCAATTAGGTTTAGGGGTCTTTCTGGTTGAAAACGAGGATGACTTAAAAACATCTGTTACGACTGCGCTAGCTGATGGATACCGTCATTTTGATACGGCGGCCATTTATCACAATGAAGCCGGTGTCGGTGAAGCACTTGCTGAAAGCGACGTGAAACGTGAGGATTTATTCATCACATCAAAGCTGTGGGATAGTGTTCAGACATACGATGATACGATTACGGCGTTTGAGGAAAGTTTGAAAAAGCTCCAAACGGATTATCTGGATCTGTACTTAATCCATTGGCCAAGTAACGGGTACGTGGAAAAGTGGCGTGCATTAGAAGACTTGTACAAGGCTGGTCGCATTAAGGCCATCGGTGTTTCAAACTTTGAAAAGCCACAAATGGATAAACTACTGGCAAGTGCAGAAATCACCCCAGCAATTGACCAAATCGAAACGCATCCTTACTTCCAACGTGGCGACTTAAACAGCTACTTAACGGGTCTCGGTATTGTACACGAGGCATGGGGCCCATTGGGTCAAGGAAAGAGCGGTGTCCTTGAAGACGAAACGTTGATTAAGATTGCTGAAGCCCACGGCAAGTCGGTCGCTCAGGTTATCTTACGGTGGCACTTGCAGCGTGGAATCGTGGTCATTCCAAAGTCCATTCACCCAGAACGAATTGCCCAGAATATCGACGTTTTTGATTTTTCATTAACAGATGAAGAAATGGCATCAATCGCAAAGCTAGATAAAAACCAGCGTGGATCTGAGGACCCTAACGATGAAAACTGGTTGAACCGTTCATTGAGCATGAACTAAACAGCGAATTAATAAAAACGACTAGTTTGAAGTGAACCCCCAGAGTTGGACAAAATCCAACTCTGGGGGTTTTACTATGGCTAAATATAATTATGAATTTAAAGCAACAATTGTCGCTGAATACTTAGCGGGCATTGGTAGTACGACATTGACCCACAGATACTATATTCCAAGTAGACAAACAATTATTGACTGGGTTAACAAATTTCAAA